>JAHKBB010000117.1 GCA_018826445.1 Patescibacteria group bacterium
CGCGATTATATGGGTTCCCGCAGCAATCATACTTCTCATTATGCAAAATTGGTTCGGCGGAATCTTCCTTCTGATATGGGGACCTATAGTTATCGGTTCGGTTGATAATTTGCTCCGACCTTATCTCATCGACACCAAGGCAAAACTCTATCCGCTTCTCACATTTCTCACGATCTTCGGCGGAATTATCGTATTTGGTCTAAAGGGAATAATTTTTGGACCTTTGATTTTGGCGCTTTGCATGACACTCCTTCACATATATGAGCTTGAATATCAAAAAGTTCTAAAACATTAACCCAAAAATCATGCCAAAGAGGAACTCCCACAAATTTTCAGATCTTGTTCCATTCATGCTTGTGCTCGGGATTTTCTGCGCAATTTCGGTCTATCTTCTGACCTCGTTTTTCCTCACAATCCGAGGTGAAATGATATTAGCGTCTGTTTTGGTTGCAAAAGCTCCGATCACAAGTGAAGCGAACACATACGCTGACGGTTATATTTTTAAAGATGTTAAATCCACTCACCCAAACGCTACTGCGATTCTTTACTTCCGCGATACTAAAGTGATCGGCGGCTACAAGGACGGCACATTCAAGCCTGACAACGAAGTGAATCGCGCCGAATACCTAAAAATGCTCATTGCGGCGCTCGGCGGCATCGATGGTGATTACGGAAATTGTTTCACAGATGTTCAAAATGAATGGTTTGCCCCATACGTCTGCTACGCAAAAGACGAAGGCTGGGTCAAAGGCTACAGCGATGGTTCATACAAACCCGGCAACAGCGTAAACAAGGCCGAGGCCGCAAAGATCACTTTGGAAGCGTTCGGCTATGACGTTTCCGACGCTGCCGTAAAGTCCGCTCCATTTAAAGATGTTCCCGTGGGCCAGTGGTTCACTCCATATGTTTACATGGCGTCAGAAAATAATCTTCTCGAGGTTGCGAGTGGATCCGAATATCATCCCGGAGATCCGATGACCCGTGCAGCGACGGTCGAACTTATTTATCGGGCTATGAACGATATGGGCATGGTGAAACCGACGATTTAGTCGGTCCCGGACGCGTGCCGGTTTCGCGCGGTCTGTGAGCGGCTGAGTGCTAATTCTCGAGCGCTTTCTCGATGGCTGCTTCAAATGTCGCATACGGTTGGGCACCAACGATCTTTACTCCGTTTATGAAGAATGAAGGTGTTCCTGAAACTCCGAGTTTTGCCCCCGCGGCGAAATCTTCATCAATTTCGTCCGCTATGCTACTGTCAGCTGAACATTTTTCAAAGTCTTCTATGTTCAGACCGAGGTCCGCCGCATATGTTGCAAGAAGTTGGTCAACTTCAGCACTGCCGCTCCATTCGCCTTGTTTTGCGAAGAGGAGGTCATGCATTTCCCAATATTTTCCTTGTGCACCGGCGCAGCTAGCCGCTATTGCGGCGGGTTTTGCTTGAGGATGGAATCCTAGGGGGTAGTCACGGAAGTAATATTTAACTTTTCCAGTGTCGATATATTTCGAAGTTATCTGGGGAAGAGTGTCAGCTGTATATCTGTCACAGAAAGGGCATTGATAGTCGCTGAATTCAACGATTGTTAATGGTGCGTCGCTGTCGCCTTTCATCGGGGCATCTTCATCGATTAAAAGCTCTTCCATTTCATCAGCACTTAGTGATGGTGCTTGTGGTTGCGGCTGTGATGGAGCTGGAGCGTCTTTCACTATTGCCGCTGGAGCATCACTTCCTACCACTGTATATTCTACTCGTGCTCCTGCGTACCCCAGTACGAGGCCGATAAATAGAACAGCAATCCCTTGCCATACTGCTAATTTAGACATTTTTGTCTGGGTTAGAAACTAAATTCGCTCAGTCAGTATAGCTTTTTTGTAAGGGTCGGGCAAACCCTTTTGCCCTGTATTGTTTGTAGAAGTATGCGGATGTTAAGGCGATTCCTGTCAACAGGATTAGAGCGGCTATTATCTTTGGAATTGAAGTCGAATTGGACTCTTTTTCCTCCGGTGCGAAACTTTTTATCTTCAACGTCTTTAGCTGATATGTGTTGTTGCTCAGATTTTTCGCTTCGATTTCCAGGATTGTTCCTACTTTTATGGAGGCATACGCGATTTTTGGGTCGAGAGTGTTACCGTCAAATTTTATTAAAATTTCTTTTCCGCCGTGTTTTGCGGTGAATGAATTTTGCCGGATATTTTCTGTTTCCAGAACTTCCATCTCAAATATTTCATACTCCGGATTTGCTTTGCCTAGTGTTACTTCGTTTGTCCACTCCCATTTTTCTTCGATGTCCGAGACCGGGTTTAAGCTGGCAAGCAGTCTGTCCGAGTGTGTGAAATAAAGTTTTGCATATGACATGTTGTTTGGAGCGCTTTCATATTCGATGGTATCGACAAGTGAATTCTCCGGATCAAAAAGTCTGATTTCGTCTTTTTTGTTGCCAAGATTTAATTTGGATTCTTTTGACGATATAACCAGGTAGTTTTGCTTATGAATCGTGGTTGAGTCTGAAAATGTAAATGGTTTGCTTCCGCCTTCCGCGTCGTCAAGCTGCCAGTTCCCCATATTTATATCCGTGTCGGAATTGTTGTGAATTTCGATCCATTCGTTTCCGGTGTCGGTTCCTTCCGGATTCGGAAATATTTCTGTTATTTCCAGTTCGTCCGAGATGTCGCCGTCTTGGAATTCACTTTCGTCCGGGATTATTTCGATATTTGCGGTCCCTTTGGTTGGGGATCCTGTCCAGTACCAGGTGTCGTCGTTATTTCTGGCAAGGCTCTGGCCGGATGGTGCGCTTTCGTATGGGATTTCGCTGATCAATTTTCCGTTTGGATCGAATAATCTGACGGTGTCCTCGGTATTATTCAGATTGATTTTTGATTCGCCGGACTCTATCACCATGTATCCGTTTCCGGCTATGATTTTATTTTCGATGAGAAATGGTTTGCTTCCGCCGTCCGTGTCATCCAGCTGCCAGTCTGTTAAATCTATATCTTCGATGTTTGGGTTTTTGAGTTCAATCCATTCGTTTCCTGTGTCTGTGCCGTCCGGATTTGGCATGAATTCGTTTATTATCATCTCCGGATATTCAAGGATAAGATCTTCTTCCTCTTCTTCCTCTTCTTCGGTTTCTTTTACAGTGACTTCAACCTGTATTGTGTTTCTCGATTTTGCGCCGAATGTATCTTCCACCTCTAGTAAAATCTCATATTTTCCCGTTTGGTCGTATGTTTTTGTTGTCGGATTTTCTTTGTCTGATGCTTCACCGTCGCCAAAGTCCCAGCCAAATGTGATCGGATCATTGTCCGGATCGTATGAGTCTTCTCCGGTTAAATTGATTTTTAAGATTTCTTCCTGAATTTGGTCGCCGCTCTGTATGGTGATGATTGCGACCGGGGGATTGTTGATTTTTATGTTTTCCATGGTTTTTGTGGGATGAATGAATATTTCCCAATCGTTTGCGGAATTTGTGTCATCAAAGTCGGTTCGACCGATGCTCTCGCCTTTGTTAATGTTGCCGCTTGGAACGCAACTTTGGATATCGGAAGTCCATTCGTTCTGCAACTCTGCGAAATCGTCTAATTCGCTCTGCGGAGGAGAAGAATTGCTCCAGCAGACCGCGTCGAGGATTTTTCCGTAATTTGAACGGAGGACGACCTGCTCTGTCGTGCCTGTTAGGCCGGCCCGATCCGCAAAAAATTCAAAATTTGTGTCCGAAGAGGCTGAATTTAATGTCAAAGTAAAAAAGTCCCCGGTTTTTACCGTTGTGTTCGGGAATTTTTTGATTTCCTTGTCGTCGTGTACGGAAAAATCCTTGACGCTAACTCCATTCCCACCATTTTTGTCATTGAGAACGTAGAATTCTATCCAATCCGGATCGTCCCGGAAGCTAACTTCATTAATAAGTATTATTGGCGGTTCCTTTTCCGGTTCAAAATATTGACGGCATTCTTCCGGAATTTGTTCGAAGTCTACCGCTTGTGCGAGCCTTGCTGTAAGCGCCAAAAGCAGGATTGCTGAGATGAAAATTGTTCGTTTCATGCCCGCATTTAAGCACACTGACATTAAATTTCTCTGAAAAAATTATAAAGAATTTCTGACAAGTCCGGATAGATTCACCTTTACTCATTCTTGGAAAAGATGTATCTTTTAACCGTTCTGATCTTAAAATATTTACCTTAAAGATAATAAACCGGGTTAATAGGTTATAAGGGGGCAAGCAAGCCTCTCTCTACATGTAAATTTTTAGGTTCAGGAGGATATTTAATAACTTGTTCAAAACATGGAAACTATGACGATTGTTTACGCTATCGTCGGGCTTGTGTTGGGAGGAGGAATTGGTTACATAGTTAGGAAAAAGCAAGTGGAGTCGAAAAACAAGGATCTTGCTTTAAAAACTGAAAGAATGTTGGCTGATGCGAAAGCAAAGGCTCAGGAAACCGTTCTGGAAGCCCGAAATGAAGCGATCAAGCTTCAAGAAGAAGCAAAAAAGGAGGAATTCAAAAAAAGAGAACAACTGGAAAAGATCGAGGACAGGCTGGGAAAAAAAGAAGAGCAGCTCGATCAAAGGAATGAATCGGCGGAAAAGCTCCGAAGTGAGCTTGAAAACAAGGTAACTTCTGTAAAGGCTCTCCGCGAAGAGGTTGAGAAGATTTACAGGCTACAGGCAGATGAACTGGAGAAAGTTGCACAACTTTCAAAAGGGGAAGCTCGCGAAATTCTATTAAAGAAAGTAGAGGAAGATTCGAAGAAAGAGATTGTTGAGACAATCAAAAGAGCGGAACAGGAACTGAAGGAAAAGTCTGCAGAAAAGGCCAGGTACATGATAGCTGATGCTATCCAGAAGTATGCGGGTGACGTAACCGCTGAATCGACTGCTACTATAGTGGAACTTCCAAGTGACGAAATGAAGGGAAGGATTATTGGCAGGGAAGGTCGAAATATCAACACGTTTGAGCAGATTACGGGTATTGATGTGATTGTTGATGATACGCCCGGGTCTATCGTTATTTCCGGTTACGACTTGGTTCGCCGGTACATTGCGAAAGTCGCTCTTGAGCGTCTTATAGCGGATGGGCGAATTCATCCGGCTAGAATTGAAGAAACTGTAGAAAAGGTGAAGGAAGAGGTGAATAACCTTATTAAAGAGCTTGGTGAAAGGGCTGTGTACGAGGTTGGTGTGACGGGTTTGCATCCAAATTTGATAAAGATTATTGGCCGACTGAAATTTCGGCTAAGTCATGGTCAAAACGTACTGAAACATTCTATTGAAGTTGCACATATGGCGGCGTCTCTGGCTTCCGAGCTCGGAGCGGATGTTGCGCTTGTGAAGAAGGCAGCGCTTTTGCATGACATTGGGAAAGCTGTGGATCATGAGGTTCAGGGTCATCACGCGAAGATTGGTGCGGACATTGCGAAGAAATTTGGACTTCCAAATGAGATCGTTCACGCAATCGCGGCGCATCACGGGGATCCAGAACCGGAAACTGTTGAGGCTATGGTTGTTCATGCGGCTAATTTGATCTCGAATGCCAGGCCGGGTGCAAACAAGGAAAATCTGGACACTTATATAAGGCGTCTCCAAGAGCTTGAGCAGGCTTGTAATGAGTTCAAGGGTGTGAAGAAATCGTACGCTATCCAGGCCGGATCGGAAGTGCGAATTTTTGTTACTCCTGAAGAAGTGGACGATCTTGGGGCAATCAAGCTTTCTCATGAGGTTGCGCGAAAGATCGAACGTGATCTTCAGCATCCCGGCCCTGTCCGCGTAAATGTTGTTCGAGAAACCAGGGCGGAGGGAATTGCGCAATAAAAATGCTCTTGACTGTCAGCCTTAGCACTTTATAATACGGAGTGCTAATTTTCGGAATTTAACCAGAATAAAAATGGCTAAGAAACTCAAACCAACCGGTGATCACATTGTTGTTGAAGCCGCTTCAAGTGAAGAAGTTACGGCAAGCGGGATTATCATTCCGGACACCGCTTCAAAAGAAAAACCTCAAGAGGGGAAGGTAATTGCCGTGGGCCCCGGAAAACTTACAGAATCCGGTAGTCGTCTTCCGATGGATGTAAAAGTCGGAGACACAGTTCTGTTTACAAAATACGGTCCAACGGAAGTAAAGGTCGATGGCCAAGAACTGCTAATTCTAAATCAGACTGACATTCTCGCAGTCGTTAAATAATTTAACCTCATTTCAAAATGGCAAAGAAAATTATATTTGGTGATGATTCCAGAAAAAAACTTTTTGCAGGCGTAAAGGCTCTGTCTGATTCTGTAAAAGTTACTCTTGGCCCAAAGGGCCGCAATATAATTCTTGAGAAGAAATACGGTTCGCCGGTCATTACAAACGATGGTGTGACTATTGCAAAAGACATTGAGCTCAGGGATCCGGAGGAGAACGTGGGTGCGCAGCTCGTGAAGGAAGTTGCGACAAAGACAAATGACGTGGCCGGGGATGGTACTACTACGGCTACTATTCTTGCTGAAACTCTGATCGAGAAGGGTCTTGGACACCTCAAGGAAGGTGTGAATGCGATGAAACTGAAAGCGGGTATCGATAGAGCGGTTGTGGTCTTGAAAAATGCGCTTGGAGACATGGCTGTACAGATTGGAAGCAGTAAGGACAAAGTCGCTCAGGTTGCTACAATTTCCGCCCAAAGTCCCGAGGTTGGCGAGCTTATTGCCGATGTTTTGGAAATGGTTGGAAATGATGGAGTTATCACCGTTGAGGAATCTCAAACTATGGGGCTTGAAAAGGAAGTCGTGGAAGGAATGCAGTTTGATAACGGATTTATTTCGCCATACTTTGTTACGGATCCACATAGAATGGAAGCTGAATATGAAAATGTGAAAATTCTTATCACTGATCGCAAAATTTCTTCTGTTCAGGATCTTCTTCCAATTCTCGAAAAGATTGCTCAAACCGGAAAGAAAGAACTTGTGATCATCGCGGAAGATGTTGACGGTGAAGCTCTTGCGACCCTTGTTTTGAATAAGCTTCGCGGAATGTTTAATGTTTTGGCTGTC
>JAHKBB010000118.1 GCA_018826445.1 Patescibacteria group bacterium
ATTTTACTATTTCACCTTTTTTAAATGTAGTATCCCGCAGAGGTTTCCTTACTTAGTCATTACCGCAAGCTCCAATGTTCTGTTTGAATATCCCCATTCGTTGTCGTACCAGCTCATTACCTTGACCATATTGCCCATTGTGCTTGTCATTGATGGGTCGAAGATAGATGAATATGGATTTCCGATAACGTCGCTGGAAACGATAGGGTCTTCCATATATTGGAGGATGCCGTGCAGGGATCCTTCTTTGGAAGCTTTCTTCATTGCCGCGTTAATTTCTTTTACTGATGCTTCTTTTTCTAATGTGCAGACAAGATCGACTAGTGAGCCGTCAACAACCGGTACGCGAAGAGAACAGCCATCCAAGCGGCCGTTAAGTTCCGGAAGAACCTCTCCAATCGCCTTCGCCGCTCCTGTTGATGTCGGGATAATGTTTGCAGCTGCGGCACGGCCGCGCCTCAAATCCTTATGAGCCAAGTCCAGAATTCTCTGGTCGTTTGTGTATGCGTGAACCGTGGTCATATATCCCTTAACAAGTCCAAAGTTTTCGTGCAAAACTTTTGCGATTGGTGCGAGACAGTTAGTTGTGCAAGATGCGTTTGAAATTATTTTTTGCTTTGCGGGATTGAAACTTCCACAGTTAACGCCGCGGACGAATGTTCCGTCCAAATCTTTTCCCGGAGCTGTAACGATTACGTATTTTGCTCCCGCTTCTATGTGCCGGGAAGCTTTCTCTTTATCGCAAAATATTCCTGTAGATTCGAATACGACATCGATTTTGTGATCTGCCCAAGGAAGGTTCTTTGGGTCAAGTTCGTGAGTGCATGAAATTGCCTTTCCGTCGACGATAATGTTTTCTCCTTCTACTTTTACTTCATTCTTGAGCGTGCCTTGTGCTGAGTCGTATTTCAGTAAGTATGCCAGCGATTCTGTTGGGTTTGGGTCGTTCACTGCGACGATATCCACCTCGTCTTTTAGCAAGTTTGCTCGAAGCAGCATCCGCCCGATGCGTCCGAACCCGTTGATTGCGCATTTTGGTTTTGCCATTTTAAAAAAGTTAGATTTTGATGCGCCTGCAAAATAACAGTAAAAAAATCATTTGTAAAATTTAATTTTTTCGTGTATTAAAGGAGTGTTTTAAACTTACAAACATGGAAATTGTTAAGCTCACAGGTAAAAATGAGGACGAGGTCGTTGCAAAAGCGGTGGCTGTGTTAAAGAAGGGTGGAGTTATCATGTATCCAACCGACACGTGTTATGGCTTTGCCGTCGATATTTTCAATGAGCCTGCTTTTAGAAAGCTGTATTCACTCAAGGAGATGCCATATTCCAAGCCTGTTAGTATTATGGTCAGTTCAGAGGAAGAGGCGAAAA
Source organism: Patescibacteria group bacterium (assembly GCA_018826445.1). Taxonomy (GTDB): domain Bacteria; phylum Patescibacteriota; class Gracilibacteria; order UBA1369; family JAHKBB01; genus JAHKBB01. Next base: position 1,375 of record JAHKBB010000118.1, read on the forward strand.
AATATGGGACATTCTTTAAACTTGCGGATGATATTGCGGATGAATTTTGGCCTGGCCCGCTTACATTGGTGTTAAAGAGGAAGAGTTCGCTTCCAAATTTCCTTAATATAGGGGGAGATACTGTTGGAATCCGAGTTGTAGATTTTCCTTTTGTTGGCAATTTGGTTAAGGCGTACGGACTTCCGCTTACAACAACTTCTGCAAATATTACCGGAAAGAAGGAGACTTATTCTGTTGCAGATTTCAAAAAGCAGTTTAAAAACCGCAATTCGCTTCCGGATCTCGTCATTGATGCTGGAAAGTTAAAGGGCACAAAGACTTCTACAGTTGCCGCAATTACTGCGGATGCGGTTCAGATTATTCGAGAGGGGAAAGTAGCCAAAAAGCTAAGAGAGTTTGTCAAGAAGCGCAAATAGGGAGTCAAACCCTATTGTGACAAGAGCTCCACTTATAAGGACTCCTATTCCTATTAGTCCTAAACTTTTCCAATATGGGATCCCGAACACAAAGGATATGAGTATTCCCGTATAGACTCCACTTCCGGGTAGGGGAATAGCTACAAATATGGGTAAAAATAGCGCTTCGTACCTTTCAAACTTCTTTGAGTGCTTTTTTCTGGTGTGGTCAAACAGTTTTGTTAGAAATCTATCCAGTGGGCCTATGTATTTGCGCGCAAATGATGCTATGGGGTTCATAAGTTTCAATAGTATCAATGCCGGGACCATATTTCCCAGTACTGCCCATATGTATGCAATTTCGCTTGGTAATCCAAAATAACCTGTCGCTACGGGTATGGCGGTTCTTAGCTCTCCTATGGGGATCATGGAATGAAGGAATGTAAATAATTCAGGTGAAATTTGCATAACGTCATATAAATAGCACTCTCTTTAGTAAGAGTAAAGGTGGTATCTATGTTCAAAAAAGTTATGCAATAACACTATTTTTCTGCAATCAAAAGTTAAAACCCTTAAAGTCGCCTTGTTTTAACCCTAAAAAACAGGTTGGGTAGTCGGGCTTTGTATACAATTTTTGTACTCTTTCAGCTCAAATAATTGACGCAACCAAGGGAATCGCCTATCTTTAGGAACAGACGACGGACAAAAAAGTTATACACAGTTTGTACACAAGTTTTGAACAGTTTATTAACACGACTTAGGGGATGGGGCTTACTGTAGTGGAAAATCGGCATTCGCCTGTCCTAAAAAAAGAGGTTTTAGAGTTCCTTGATGTTCAAAAAAACAGTGTGATCGTAGATTGTACTCTCGGACTTGGCGGGCATGCGGAAGCAATACTGGAAAAGGCGGGGAAGTTAATAGGTTTCGACCTCGACGAAAAGAATTTAAGCGAGGCGACCAACAGGTTAGAGAGGTTTGAGAAGAAGTTAATCACGGTACACAGCAATTTTAGATATTTATCAGATGAACTTTCAAAATTAGGGTTTGATCAGGTAGATGGTATTTTCCTAGACCTTGGGCTTTCTTCTCCTCATTTGGATGAACCCGATAGAGGATTCTCGTTCCGAGAAAAAGGACATCTGGATATGAGATATAACAGATTAGACGGAGAAAGTGCGTATGACATAGTAAATACGGCTTCAGAAGAGCGCTTGGCAGACATTATCTATGAATATGGAGAGGAGAGGGCTTCGAGAAAGATTGCGAAGGCGATCGTGAAACAAAGACCTATAAAGACCACTACTGAACTGGCAGACATAGTAAAGTCTGTAATCCGGGGAAAAC
>JAHKBB010000001.1 GCA_018826445.1 Patescibacteria group bacterium
AATGGGATTTGATAAAAGGTATGAATCAAATGCGGATTCAATCGGGCGCATCGCCGCAAAAGATCAGATCGACGTGGATATTCGAACCAGTTATACAATTGTTGGAAATATTCCGATCGTAATACGAGAATCCCTTTTGCCGCAAGTATTCGAACTTGGAGAAAGCGTCGTAAAAACATCAAAAAAACTTGTTGGTGAAGGCCTTTTTGGGCCTTTCTGTTTGGAAGGAATTATGGATCCAAACCTTGATTTTTATATTTTTGAAATCTCTGCCCGCATAGTTGCGGGTACAAATCCTTATATAAACGGTTCTCCTTACACTTACCTCAGATATTCTGAGCCAATGAGTACAGGCCGCAGAATCGCGAGAGATATAAAAGAAGCTATCGAGCAGGGAAAACTCGAAAAAGTACTTGGTTAACCCTTTAAAAAAATGACGTACGAAGAAGCCCACAAAATAATGGAGGAGAACTTGAAGAATCCAAATATGCGAAAGCATTGTTACTCCGTCGAGGCCGGAATGCGGGCATATGCAAAACATTTCGGTGAGGACGAAGAAAAATGGGCGGTCGCCGGAATTTTGCATGATTTCGATTACGAAAAATGGCCGGAAGAACATCCCGTAAGGGGCGAGCCGATGCTTCGTGAAATGGGAGTTCCGGACGATATCGTTCAGGCTATTCAGGAACACGGATATATTCCCGCAGAAAGTCTCATGGGTAAAGCTTTGAAGGCTGTAGACCGACTTTCAGGGTTTGTCGTTGCTGTTGCTTTGGTCAGGCCGGATAAAAAAATCGGGACCGTGGAGGTAAAAAGTGTAAAGAAGAAAATGAAGGATAAGGCATTCGCGGCACAAATTAACCGAGAAGATCTGGTCAAGTGTGCTGAAGATTTGGGCGTGCCATTTGATGAACATGTTGGTATAGTTTTAGAGGCGATGAAAGGAGTATCAGATAAATTAGGACTATGATCACGCAAAAAGACATCCAGGAAATTTTAAAAAACTACGATACGTCGCAGATAACCATTGGTGCTCTCGGAGGACATAGCGCTTTGGACGTTTGCCATGGGGCAAAGAAGTACGGCTTCCGTACTGTTGTGGTCGCGCAAAAAGGACGTGAAAAAACTTTCGCGAAATATTATAAAACTCGTGGTGGGAAGGGATGTGTTGACGAGGTTATCGTCGTGGATAAGTTTTCGGACATTGTGAATGAGGATATTCAGGAGAAGTTGCGCGCTCTTAATACGATTTTTATCCATAGCAGATATTTTTGGGTTTATTTCGATGACTTTTCAAAAGTTGAGAATGAGTTTAGGGTTCCAATAATGGGGCTTAGGCAGGGGGTTCGCCTCGAGGAAAGAGATCAGCCTTTGAATCAGTATCATTTGCTTGAGAAAGCAGGGATAAAGATACCAAAGATTTACAAAAAGCCGAAAGATATTGATCGATTGGTAATTGTCAAAGTCAATGAAGAGTTGCGTGGATACGAGAGAGCGTTTTTCTTTGCTTCAAGTCCAGAGGATTACAGGAAAAAGGCGGATGAGCTCCTAGAGCAGGGTATGATTTCGGAAGAAAGTTTGAAAAACGCGATAATTGAGGAGTACATCGTTGGAGCACAGGTGAATTTTAATTATTTTTACTCCCCTCTCACAGACGAACTTGAGATTATGGGAACAGATATGAGACGCCAGACAAATCTCGACGGGATCTTGCGGCTTCCTGCGAATGAGCAGTTGGAATTATTGAAACATGTGAAGCCGCGGCTGATCGAAACGGGCCACGTCGCTTGCACAACAAAAGAATCGATTTTAGAAAAAATCTTTGAACTCGGTGAGAGATTCGTAGAAATAATGAAAAAGGAAGTTCCACCGGGAATGATCGGGCCATTCGCATTACAAGGAGCGATAGCTTCAGAAGAAGGCAAAGAGGTTCCTGTCATTTTCGATGTAAGTATGCGAATTCCGGGATCTCCGGGCACGAGATTCACTCCCTGCACCGGATATTTATATGGAGAAACAATCAGTTACGGTGAAAGAATCGCGATGGAGATCAAGGACGCGATGCTTAAAAACGCCTTGGAGAAAATTCTGACTTAGACAATTACCAAGCGATGGATTTCACTCCCGATGTTCCCCATCTGTTCTGCTAAAGTCATGGTAAACCACCTGCCGCCCGCCAAATCTTTGTGAAATGTGGTCATGCTTCAACAAGATTATTTACAATTGCAACAATTCTCCCTCTGATCGCCTCGTCTAATACGTCTCTTGAACGATTATTTTGGCGTGGACGAATATTTATCATAGAGTCGAATTTTGTCCTCTCGCTTGTCGGTTTATCCACATAAATATTTATTCCCCACAGATTTTCCTGTTTTGACCCGCGTTCGAGCAACATAGCTTCCTCATCCGCGTGAAGTTCTCCCCCGACAACGGCTTTCACCAGATCTCCAAAGCGTTCATTTGCTATCTCGGCTAATTTAGACCCGCTTATTTTTTTATCTATAAGTTCCATGCGCAAAGGATAGCTAATTTCCCCTCTGTTTACAACTTTGGTATAAGCTGAAGTCTCACTGAAATCCCAAAGCTCAAGAATTTTTCATCACCGCGTGCCGCAGACGAACGCGGTCGAAAGGATAAATGGGACTGTAGTCATTGAAGTAGACCAGATAGGTACACCAAGCGCCCCAATCACAGTCGCCGCCCGAAACAAGACCGTCAAGGTCGATTATTCGGCTTCTGCCCTCTTGGGGTTTGTCCGCGCGCTGCAAGATACTCCAGCCGTCCTTATCCAAGGGTTTCTTATC
>JAHKBB010000002.1 GCA_018826445.1 Patescibacteria group bacterium
CGCATTGTTTTGTATATGAGCTTTAGGAAAGAAAACTCCACCCGTCGTTATATTACCGTTGACTTTTAATTGACTCCAAGGCGCATTCTCACTTCCGATAACAATAGGTTGTGCGGTACCTTGCTGAAGAAGTAAAGGAGTATCAGCAGACTTGATCTCGGGCATAGATGCAATTCCACTCACGTTCAACCCGCTAAAATTCGGTACAACATCTCCCCCTGGAGGAGCCTCTGTTGGGCTGGCGCTTGCGGCATGGATTCCCGCGAATAGGAGCAGGCAAATGACAGCTGCCAAACCTAAAGCCAGATATTTTGTATCCAGCACGGCTTCTGCGACTTTTCGCATGTTGAATCTATTTTTCATTTTTATTTTTGTTATAATTTTTGTTTGTAGATTAGTATATAATACCAAAAAACAAGCTCTGAGTCAACTCCGGGGTTGAAAATTACTCGGCAACCTCAATCTTTATATTATCCGGAACACTCGGAATCGTGAGCGCCCATGCGGGCCAGCTCTTGATCTGGACTTTGTTGATTTCAGGGAGATTTTGAATGTATCGTTCGGCTTCCGCTATGTCCTTGCCGAGGATGTGATCCTTGATCTTTTTGATCAAGCGGGCGCCATTCTCCTTGTCGGGGCTGATCTCGTATACTTCGAGGCCTTTGATTGTTGCGGTAATCTTCACTTTCTCTGAATCTTCGTTGATGTCGAAAATGCGATAGGTGAGAGAATCTTCATTTATCTTCACGATTTTCTTTTCCGGACTCTTTTTCAGCATCAGTTCAGCCTTGAGAATCTCCATCATTTCGTCGCGGTTGTAGTAGATGCCGCTAGCTGAAATTGAGCCCGTTATATCAAATTGGTCGATTTGTAGTCCGACAACACCGTCCGGGACAGTGATTTTTGGTTCTCCAATGTGGAGCGCGAGAGACCCTTTGAGGAGGTTGAATGATGTTTCGCCCTGGAGCATTTTGTTTTTGCCCAAAACTTCGGTCTCGAGCGCCTCTTCGGCGGCTTTCTTCAATTCCTCCGAAAGTCTGTTTGTTGCCGCCTCGACGTCATCTTCCGTCACAATCGTAAGATAACTCGTAACGCCGCCATTCATTGGAGCTTTGCTCTCAGCGTAGATAAGCTTTTGGCTGGATTCGCGAAGCGCCGGAAGTATGAAAGTAGTTGGTCCAATATTTCCTCTGTCGCCGGTTATCTGCCCATATGCGTCCACAGAATCCGCGACTACATCTGCTTCCAGACTGCTTCCTCCGCGAACATTGACAGGATTTTTTATTCTGAATACAAGCCCATCCGGAGTCTGAAATCTCGTTTCAGTAATCAAGGCCCAATCATGATTAGACTTATTGTATATGGTAATTTTCCCACTCGCATTCTGCCCCTGAAAATTCTTTCCGGTGGAAAAGTGTGTCAAAGTTTTCTCCAGATCGATGTCCACGGGATAACTCGCAATCATATGGGGCGGGTGGGTGTCCAATTCGTTTCTATTTGTCTCAAAATCCGCGAAAGTTACATTTGTTGACTGCTCAAGCACCGTCGTCTTCGGAATCAAGTAAATAGTTGCGCCTGGCAAAGCGATGTAAACAATCGTAAGGAGCACAAGTACAGTCACCACAATCAGGGCAATCAGCGCCTGCCTATTCGGCGCAATCAGCACCAATCTATGATCCTTCTTCTCCTTCTCTCTCTCCGGTTTTTGAATTTTTTCGACTGTTATCGGCACTTTCTTCTTCTTATCTCTTCCAAGCAGCTCGGAAATCGACAGCTTCTTTTTCTCCAATCTGGTTGGCTGTTCATCATCAAGAGTATTTATCGTGGCTTTTAAAGGGGTAATATTATCATCCTCCTTGAATCCACCCTTATATAAATGCGGATGCTCAAGACCTTCGAGATTGTCATGGATCTTTAAGCCAACTTGTTCCGCAAGATGAATCCCGTTTTGATCATTCGTGATTATATGTAAATTTTTCTTTAGCTCCTCAGTTTTTCTCTTAAGAATTTTCAGATTCACAATACTTTGAAAAAGAATCGCGCGCTTTGGAACAACGACATAAACTTCCTTTTCCTTTGCTTTCTTAATTGAGTCAAAGACACCCGTAACCTCCTCATCGAGTTCAATAAAAAGAATTTTCCTCTTCACGTCATTTTTATCCTCCTTCTCAGGAGTTTCTTTATCCGCCTTGCTGGATTTTTTCGATTTTTTTTCGACCATCAAATCTGCATTAATCGTACCACTTTTTTCAGTACTTTTGAAAGAACTTGTTCCTCAGACGCATAATCGAGTGCAAGATTCGCAAGCGCCAGGGGAGTAACATCCTGCTGATCATGTAGTCTTTTTGTCTCGTCAACCATATTTACAACCATATTTGGCTGGATGAAATTAACCTGTGGCTTTCTTGTGAATGGCAAACTTTTATACCACTCACTCGTTTCCAAAACCTCCTTTATCTCCGGCAGGTGCGATCCACCGCCGCAAAGAAGAATTTTGCTCGGAAGTGTATCCAAATTTTCAAATTCACCAAGTGTAAGTGCAACTCCGGACAGCCAAACTTCACAGTCACTTTTCATAGCCTCCCTCACGACTTTACTGGACTGTTTCTCGAGCTGATCAGAGGCATATGCGATCTTTATCTTCTCCGCTTCGTCAAACGAAATATTTAAACTTTGCGAAATCCTCTTTGTAAAAGTTCTTCCTCCAAGCGTAAACATCTTCGTCCCTTCGACCGCTCCATGATTTACGACCGCTATATCCGTTGTCCCACCTCCAATGTCAATAAAAATCGCGCTAAACTGCCCCGCGTCCTCATATCCCAAACATCTCGACACCGCGTACGGCTCCGCCGAAATCGCGAGAAGATCCATATCCAGCTCCGCCGAAATAGTCTGCAATGCCCCAAAGTGAATAAGCGGCGCGAATGCGTTGAAAATACTCAAAGCGACATCTTTCCCCTGAAATCCTATCGGATTTGTGACCTTGTATCCATCAATCCGCACATCAACAATCGCGGCATTCACAAGCTTTACATCGATCTCGTTATATCCGGTCTCAAAAGCAAGCTGTCCGCGAACCTGGTCAAAAGCTTTCCACTGAACCTTGTGAACAATGTTCTTGAGTTCCGCCAAATCCATCTTGTGGTCGGGGCGGGTTCTCGTATATGTAGTTGTGGTTGTCGCGCCCTTAACAAGTTCTCCGGCAATTCCCATAATCATCTGATCCGGAGTAACACCCGCCTCTCTCTCCGCCTCGCGAATAGCATCGTGGCAATTGCCGATTACAGCGGCAATGTCCGTAACGGTTCCGCTCTGCATATCCCCAAGTTTCTGTCTTTTTCGACCAACGCCAAGAACACGACCTTTTGTACCCTCCGATGCACACACAAGAGCCTTTACAAACTCGGTTCCAATATCAAGAGCAAGGTAGTAATTTCCCCTTCGATGTGGTTTCCTGCTTAAAATCCCCATATTTTCGTATAAAAATAAAGCTACCTCATCTTAAGGAAACAGCCTTCTGTAGTCAAGTTAATCAAAAACGTTGGGCAAGGAGTAGAAATATAGTACAATGAATCCAATTAACAAAAATGAAAATGTCAAATTCAACAAAGTGGTGGAAATTTTCAAAAACAACTGTAATTGTTAGTGCGTTTATTTTACTTGTAATAACAATCCCAGTCGGTGATTTCTTGAAGGCAGAAGCGGCTTCATTGAGTATTAGTACATGTACAGATGGAACTTGTGTTGCATACAATCCAGCCGAAAAAATCACAACACCAACTGCCAAAATAGATTCATTACAAATGTCTATATCATGGAATGAATTTGGCGGAACTCTCAAGCAAGATAAATACAAATACGTCGTTATTATCAAGAAAGACAGCGATTATACCGCAGATGAATTAGAAAACCTAAGTACAGTAGAAGTTATTTCCCCGCTAGTGAACATAATAGAACCGAATCCATCAAGTAGCGAATATAATTATGTCTATAAAAACTTAGCGGACGGAAGGTATTTCTTCAAGGTAGGTATAGTTTATTACTCAGGTAACGGGCCTCTTGGATTTGGAAATAAGTCAGATAATGAATTTGCACATCTTTCGGATACTGTAACGCTAAAATTGGGAGATGTTGACGAACCAGAAATTGTGGAAGTTCCCGTGGAGAATAAAGTGAAAACACCCACATTGTACAATATGCACAAAAATATCCTCGCCGTTAAATGGGAAAAATATACAGGGGAGGAGGATTACAAGGACACATACTATTATTGGGTTGTAATTAAAAAAGATAGCGATTTTACCAAAGAGGATTTGGAAAA
>JAHKBB010000146.1 GCA_018826445.1 Patescibacteria group bacterium
ATGGAACTCATTATTGCGGGCATTCTCCTTTTTAACCCCGCAATCTCCGTTTTTTGTGTCTACCACAATTATTACTCCAGGAATTAAGGAGCCATCTTCCTCCTCTGCTATAACAGGGATTCCAACTTCCGCCTCATTTATGTCCATTCTAATTTCTCCTTTTTTCTATATTAAGAACAACCTTATTTCGTGAAGTTATTATATACGAAAGAGGTTATTTTGTCAAGCGGAGGGTCATTCTATGCTCTGCCGGCTCAACTTGAGTGATTTGGAATTGATATGTTTTGCTGACTTTCAGCTTCTGCTCCATTTTGGTTTTAGTGCCGAATTCGGATATATGTACCAGCCCCTGGATTTTGGGCGCTATTTGCACAAAAGCGCCGAAGGGATTGAATTTCGTCACTTTGCCTTCAACAACATCGCCTTTTTTGTATTTTTTATCAATATCTATCCAAGGGTCGTGTTTCAGGGCCTTTAACGATAAAGATATTCTGATGCCGTCGGCAATTTCAATAATTTTGGCTTTTACTTTTTGGCCGATTTTGACTATTTCAGCCGGATCATCAATGAGCTGCCAATCGATTTCCGAAATATGGATCAACCCTTCGAGATTTTCAGGCAGGATTTTAATAAAAACGCCGAATTCCACAATGCCGGTGATTTCTCCATCAACAACGTCGCCGACTTTATATTTTTTGACGATTTCTTTGATTTTTTCGGTTTCAGTCGCTTTTTCGGACAGAATCAGAATATTTTTGTTTTGGTCAATAGTCAAAATCTTGACAATTATCTCCTGGCCTACGAGTTTTTGCAATTTGTCCAATATTTTGGTTCGGTCGGCGCCTTCCACCCGGGGATAGTTTTTTGGGGAGAGCTGAGATACCGGCAAGAATCCGGCGACTCTCTCTGTCTCAACAAGCAATCCGCCCTTGTTGGCGCCAAGAACCTTGGCGGTCAGGGTTTCGCCCTTTTCTTTTTTGATAAGAAGCTTGTCCCAATTCAATTCTCGGCCGGCTTGAGTGGCTGAAAGCTCAATATAGCCGTCATCGTTTTCCAATTCCACGATTTTCAGCATTAGTTTGTCGCCGATTTTAGCGTTTTTCAGAATTACTTTGGCCTCCTGAAATTCCTGGCCGTAAATAATACCGGTGCCTACCGGCCCTAAATCAACGTAAACGCTTGAGCGGCCAACGCCGATTACCGAGCCCTCGACGATTTCGCCGACTCTCGGAAGTTTCAACAAGTCGTTATTTTTGTTTTCGATGCTGGTTTTCATAAAACCAGTATAATACACTTTATTTATTTTTACAAGTGTTGTAAAATAAAGAAATATGCATATCATTTGGCACGGACAATCTTTTTTCCAATTGCAGACAAGTTTGAACAAGGGCGAGCAAACAACGGTCGCCATTGACCCTTTTGACGAAGCGACGGGCTTAAGAGTCCCTTCTTTTTCAGCTGACGTTTTATTAATTACCCACGATCACGCCGACCACAATAACAAAAAGGCCATCAAGGGCCAGCCATTCTTAATTGAAGGGCCAGGCGAATATGAGGTTAAAGAGATTTTTATTCAAGGCATTTCTTCTTTTCATGATGAAGAACAAGGTAAAAAGCGGGGAGTAAATACCATATATACTTTAGAAATTGAAGAAATGAGAATATGCCATTTGGGCGATTTTGGACAAAAAGAATTGACCGAAGACCAATTGGAAGAAATCGGCAATATTGATATTTTAATGGTGCCTGTCGGCGGCGAGTTCACTGTTGACGCCAAAGGAGCGGCGCACATCATTTCTCAACTGGAGCCAAAGATTGCCATTCCGATGCACTATGCCGCGCCTAATCTTAAAATAAAACTTGACGGCGTTGATAAATTTTTAAAAGAAATCGGCAAGAAGTCGGTCGTGCCGCAGCCCAAGCTTTTGATTAAGAAAAAAGATTTGCCCCAGGAAACTCAAGTTGTCGTTCTAAACTTTTAGCAAATGCCCAAAAAGAAATCCAAGCCAAAGAAAATTAAAATAAAAGTAGAGGTTGAGAGAAAGAAAGAAATTCCTCAAAAGAAAGAGGAAGTTTCGGTTGAAAAGAAGGTTGTTGAAAAATCAAAGCAGGAAATCGGCTACATCAAGCCCAGAGAGATTGTTACCGAGATGCAAGAGTCCTACATTGATTATGCGATGTCGGTAATTGTGGCTCGGGCCTTGCCTGACGTTCGGGATGGCTTGAAGCCGGTTCATCGCCGGATTCTTTATGCTATGCATGAAGACGGCTTAACCCACGGGGCTAAATTCAGGAAATCGGCTACGGTAGTGGGTTCGGTGCTCGGACGTTATCATCCGCACGGCGACGTGGCAGTATATGATTCAATGGCCAGGATGGCCCA
>JAHKBB010000119.1 GCA_018826445.1 Patescibacteria group bacterium
GCGCTTCTTGCGCGCCTTTCCTTCCTTTATAAAATCTAGGTTTTGAAAGCCCGTAATCCTTCCCGAACTCTCGTTCAATAATTTCCTGTGCTTGTTGCAACGCGACATTTGAAAGATTCACGGAATCCGTTCTCATGTACGTGATCAAACCTGTGTGTCCTTTGTGAGTTTTAACACCCTCGTAAAGTTTCTGCGCGACCACCATCGTTTTCTTTACGGAAAAATTCAGTTTTCGCGAAGCCTCCTGCTGTAATGTTGAAGTCGTAAATGGCGGAGCCGGAGATCTCTTTATCTTCTTGTCCGTAATTTCTTTTACAAAGAAATCCGACTCTCTCAAAATGTTCAGAATTTTATCCGCCCCCTCCTCGTTTTTTATGTCACATTTCTTTCCTTTATATTTAGACAATGTCGCCACGAATTCTTTCTTGTCTTTTTTCTTAGCGAAGTACGTGACAATGGACCAATACTCATCAGATTTAAATGCCTCGATCTCGCGCTCGCGCTCCACAATCAACCGAACCGCAACGCTCTGGACACGCCCGGCAGATAGGCCGTAACGGATTTTCTTCCACAGCACCGGCGAGAGTTCGTACCCGACGACGCGATCCAAGACCCTGCGTGCCTGCTGGGCGTCAACTAACTTCATATCAATTTTTCGCGGATTATCAAGAGCTCTCTTTATGGCACCCTCCGTGATCTCGTGGAAAACAATTCTTTTCACAGGAGTCTTCTTCTCGTCCACACCCAAAGCGCTCAAAAGATGCCACCCAATAGCCTCCCCTTCACGGTCCTCATCAGTCGCTATATATAAGGTAGTACCCTTGCCAAGCTTCGACTTGAGTTCCTTCACGGTCTTCTCTTTATCCGGCGATATAACATAAGTAGGCTCGAACTTCTTCTCGGTATCCACACCCATTTGTGATTTCGGCAAATCCCGGATATGACCCATCGAAGCCAAAACCGTGTAATCATTGCCCAAAAAGCGCGATATTGTTTTTGCCTTTGCCGGAGACTCTACGATAACTAAGTTTTTTGACATAATCTTTATGTTAGTCAATTCCGGAGTTGATTTTTCTAACCCTGGAATTTTTCGATTCCGGAATCGCCCCCGCATCGCCCTTCATTTAAGGGCAACATTCCGCATTTGTCAAAAATTAATTTTATTCAAACCTGAAAAATCCGCTTAAACTAGCCAAAAGATCGATGACTCCAACACAAAACATTGTCGAGCGCAACTTGAAACGGCTTAAACTAGCGAAAATCGGCTTGTAATGAAAATCGTGATCCATATAATACTATCGTTGTCTTTTAACCCACTGAGAAATGACAAAGCAAGATCTGGTGAACACGGCCGCAGGTGCGGCAGGTGTCACAAAAAAGGCCGCTTACGACGTCCTGGACGCGGTTCTTGAGTCAATTACAAAATCACTCAAGAAAGGTGAAAACGTAACAATCACCGGTTTCGGAACTTTCCGCGTAAGCAAGAGAGCGGCTCGCGCAGGTGTTAATCCACGCAATCCGTCACAAAAGATCAAGATCCCTGCAATGAAACTTCCTGCATTCAAGGCCGGAAAATCACTAAAGGACGCTGTTCGATAATAGACACGATGAATAAAGACCCTGCCTTAAAAAGTGGGGTCTTTTTTTATTTCTTTTCCGGAGAAATCTCCATAGCCAACCTTTCCCTGGCGGCAACCGCCTCATTGTTAATCTCGGCTCTCGCATACGCAGTTACAACCCGAGAAACCTTTTCGCCAACTTTATCATTTCTTTTCTTCGCCTCTTCCGCCGCCTCCAAAAGCTCGTCAATAGTAGTCTTTGGTCTTAAATATTTAACCACGGTCTCGTAATCTTTTTCCTCGAATTTTTCCAACAAAGAAACCCACCGACCAAATTCTTTCGGCTTCATTTCTTCCGGCGATTTTTCATATGGGTTGTAAACCATTCACCCTATGATACCAGATTTTGGCCTTTTTCTCAAGGGTGACAGTTGCGAAAGCGTTCCAAATCCGGGGTCTAAAAACGAATTGTGAGCGTGTTGGCTACAAGTTTGAGGTGCCTTATTTTTTCAATTTTCAGTTGTATGTAGGATGTATGTAAGATTGACCCCCTCAGAGATGTATATCCTACATACATTGATATTTCCCAAAAATCTACCCCCCAACACTTTCATTGGGGACGCTTTCGCAGTTGCAATAACTCCTTTAAACTATTAAAGTGTTATTCGATATGAAAAAGGAATTGGAAAATCTCAAATCAAAGGCTCTCGCCAAGCTGAAAAGTGTCAAGTCTCTCGAAGAACTTGATAAAATTGAGCAAAAATACTTTGGCCGCAAGGACGGGGAGCTCAACAAAATTCTGAGAGGCTTAAAAGACCTCCCGGCAAGGGAAAAGCCCTTGATCGGCCCGCTTGCAAACCGGACAAAGAAGGACCTTGAGCAGGCAATTAAAGCAGCTCGCAATAAATTCACCCGGGACGCGCTAAACAAAGAGCTCAAAAAAGACTTTTTCGACATAACGGCCCCAGGAACTCCTCACGAAACCGGACACATTCACGTACTCGCGCAAACCCAATACGAAGTTGAAAGAATTTTCAATCAAATGGGATTCGCGATTCAGGACGGACCGGAAATCGAAAGCGA
>JAHKBB010000012.1 GCA_018826445.1 Patescibacteria group bacterium
AGACACAGTGATCGCCATCAACCAAAGCATCCTAAAAGAACTTCTCAAAATCACAGGCCCGATGCGGATCGAGGGTCTTCGCGGAGAATTTACCGATGAAAATTACGACGTTATCCTTTCGTACATTATCGAATCAAAATTAACGGGTAAAAATACACCAAAACAAGTCCTTAAAAACCTTGTACCCGCCGTAAAAGAAGAGATCATAAAGCCGGAGAATTTCGTTAAAGTATTCCAACTTCTAAAAAACGAGATTGCGCGGAAAAATCTTCTCGCATACTCGCGCCATGACGACGTTGAAGAATATTTCGATCAAATAAAGGCAAGCGGCAAAATGATAAAACCGGCCGCAAACGAAGACTACTTGAGTGTTGTCACAACTTCAATCAGCGGCAACAAAAGCGACAAATACATTGAGCAAAGTATCGACCACAACACATGGATTTCAAAAGACGGCGAAATAATAAACCAGGTCGCGGTAACAAGGCGCCACACTTGGGACACAAACGAACTTTGGAAGTGGTGGGACTATTTAAGCGGATTTGGATACACATACATATCCGATGCGATCAAAGATATCCTCGGCCGAGGCAAAAATACATCGGTCATACGAGTCTATGTTCCGACAGGCAGTATATTGCAAGAAACCACCAGTATTGCAAACGTAGAAAGAGCCTTCGACAACGGACTGGAAAAAGAATTTTTCGTGTTCCGCATGGAAGTCGCTCCGGGCGAAGAAAAGAAAGTCGTGATAGATTACAAACTTCCATTCAAGCTGAATTTCTCCCCATTTGCCCAGTACAAATTTCATGTACAAAAACAACCGGGCAACCTAAATACACTATTCAGAAAGAAAGTTTCGGGCGAGCGTATAACGCTTCAATCCGCATTTCCGGAAAGTATGACGCAAGAGGACGAGCTTATGTACAAACTGAAACTGGATTACGATGAGTATTTCGCTTCACTATGGGGAAAGTAGTTATTTCCGATGAAACCTCTTCTCAAGCTCATCAAACGTCAACTGAATCATAGTTGGGCGACCATGAGGACAGGTAAACCTCTTTTCGGTGTGTTCCAGGTCGTAAATTAACCGGACTTGCTCTTCGTAGCTCAGCCTCTGGCCGAACTTTATCGCGGAACGGCAAGCGATATAGTTTAGAAGTTCTTCCTTGCGGCCTTGGACGTTGGAAAGAGCGGTGGAATCCTTTATATCATCGACAAGTCCACGCAAAACCTCTCCGGCATCCTCATTTGTAGAAAGAGGGGATGGGACAGCATTGACCGCAAATGTATTTCCGGAAAATGGCTCAATCGCAAATCCAAGCTCTTCTAAGTGTTTCAGGTTCCCATTGAGAATTTCCGCATCCTTTGGGTCGAGGTCGATATTTACGGGTAGAAGCAGAGGCTGAGATGAGATCGTACTTTTCTCTTTGTATTCTCTCATAAGCCTCTCATACATCACTCTCTCGTGTGCCGCATGCTGGTCAATGAGAAGCAATCCCTCTTCATCCTGCGCGATGATATACGAATTTGCAATTTGAGCGACGGGAGTCATTTGAATGGATTGATGGTCGCGCTCCTGAGGAATTGCGGCAAACTGTGCGGAAAATCCCATGGTTTCTTGAGTTTGAGATTGCTGTGGCACACCGGTCGGCATCCCTGTAATTTTAGGGGCAAGCATAAACTTGTCCAATGAAGCGGAAACAGTCCCGCGAACCTTGCTGAATACCTCTTGCTGGTTTAAGAATTTTATCTCCAGCTTGCGCGGGTGAACATTTACATCAACCTGAGTCGGGTCGAGGCCGATATTTATGACAAAAAGCGGATATTTTCCGTGCGGCAGCAAAGTTTTGAAACTATCCTTTACCGCAAAAGCGACCGCGGCATTTTGAACGGGGCGATTATTTACGGAAATATATTGGTGGTCGCTGTTTGAGCGGGCGAGGGCGGGTTTGCCGAGGTAGCCCTCTATTTTCATGGAGACACCGGCATGGAAAATAGGAATTACATTGTCCGCGGTTTCGCGCCCGAGCACATAACGAACGCGATCCAAAGGTGATTGTCCACCCGGAAGGTCAAGTATTGGCTTTCCATTGTGTAAAAGTTTTATCGCAAGCCAGGGATGGCTAAGCGCGATACCGGTTACGAAAGAAAGTACATTTTGGAATTCGGTAGTTTCCGCCTTTAGATACTTAAGACGAGCGGGAGTGTTCGCGAAAAGATTTTTTATCTCTATCTGAGTTCCTTCGCGAGCCGCACATTCCTCGTATTTTGTCAGTCTTCCGCCTTCCATGACAACTAAGGTCCCGACCATCTCGCCTCTCTTTTTTGTTTGAAGCTTAAGATGCGAGACAGACGCTATAGACGCGAGAGCCTCGCCGCGGAAGCCCATTGAGTCGATGCGGGCAAGGTCTTCCTGGGAAGTGATTTTCGAAGTAGCGTGGCGGGAGAAACACATTTTCGCATCCTTTTTGTCCATCCCGAAACCATCGTCCACGACTTTTATGTACGTTTTTCCTCCGTTTTCAATTTCTATATGGATATTCCGGGCTTCCGCATCTATCGAGTTCTCCAAAAGCTCCTTAACACAAGACGCGGGACGTTCGACCACTTCACCGGCAGCTATTTGGTTGATCAAGTTTTCAGGCAGGACATTTATCACTGGCATAACCTTGTCTTTTAATAGCGTGGATTCCAATATACTCCGATTTGTAATATAATCAAACAAATCCTAACCAATATAAAAATGAAATCTAAACCGGGTTTCTTTAAGGTTTTACTCGAGTCGTTCAGAGTATATGAATCAAAATGGAAAAGCTTTTTTGCTGTGACATTTCTGGCTGTGGGAACCGGCACGTATCTCCAACTCCTCATTACAAAAAAGCTGAATTTCTATCAACTCAAAGAATACATCGCAGACCCGGGGATCCTGAGTGACATAGAAATCCCAATTCACGCGGGCTTCAAAGCAAGTGTTACATCCGGAAGCGTGTCATCTCTTATTCCAATACTCCTCGGAATCATAATGATCGCCGCGATCATCCATTTAATACAAGTAAAGAAAACAAAATTCCAGGACGCAATCGCGTTCGGATTCAAAAATTTATGGAGGATGATAAAAACAGCTCTCTACGTACTTTGGTACACATTAAGTTGGCTTGTTTTAGTCCTAATAGGAGGCTTGGTTGTATACATTATAAACATTTTTGCAACGTTCGCGGCTGAAGAAAAATTAAAAATCAATACAAGTCCGGAAGAACTCCGCGAAACCGTAGAAAGAGTCATAGCGACATCCGCGGAAGGCTACACATTGACAATCATAGGAATATTCGCAGTCGCAATTCTTATCACTTTCATTATCGCAACAATCAGATCCGTAAGAGCAACGTTCTCATACTACGCGCTTTTTGAAGGAGCAAAAGTAAAGACGATTCAAGCGGTAAAAAACAGTGTAAAAGCGGTAAAGGGGAACTGGTGGCTGGTACTTTGGTACGGAATCGCAATAAGCATTCTCGTAAGTATAGTGATGGTTGTGGTAGATGAAGCGGTTGCAAGACTACTTGCAAATTTCGAATACAAGGACGCAACAGAGCACCTGCTTTCACTCGTACTAACAGCGGTGTTCTTGCCAATAGTAATCGTCTTTCAGTACGTCCTCTACCGCGAATTGAAAAAGTAATCAGTCGATTGAATCTTTTAGCTCATTGAGCTTGTTCAGAGCTTCTATTGGAGTAAGTTCATCCACATTTACTTCCTGCAACTTTTTCAAAGCCTTATGTTCGCGCTCAGAAAGTCCGGCAAACAAGTTCATCTGATCCTCCGGCACAGAATCTTTCTCAACGACACCTTCCTCAAGATCTCTCAATATTTTAGACGCATTTACCGTCACGGATTTTGGAAGACCGGCCAATTTCGCCACCTCAACGCCGTAACTCTTATCCACACCGCCTTTAACCACCTTGTAAAGGAAAACAACACCTTCTTTCGCATTTTCTTTTACCGCGAAACTGTAATTTGAAGCATTTTTGAGGCCATCAGCAACAGGTATAAGCTCGTGGTAATGAGTCGCAAACAAAGTTTTGGCGTGAATGTCATTGTGAATGTATTCCATTATCGCCCATGCGATACTCATGCCGTCGTATGTAGAAGTCCCGCGCCCGATTTCATCCAAAATTATAAGACTTTTCTCAGTCGCATTATGCAAAATATACGAAGCCTCCTGCATTTCCACCATAAACGTACTCTGTCCGCGCACCAGATTGTCCGAAGCCCCGATTCGTGTAAAAATTCTATCAACCAAGCATATGTTTGCACTTTCGGCGGGCACAAAACTTCCGATATGAGCCATGAGCGTAATAAGAGCAACCTGCCTCAAATAACAAGACTTCCCGGCCATATTCGGCCCCGTAATCAACATGAATTGTTCACTCTTCCTCAATTGCGTGTCATTTGGAATGAAATTTTCACTGCACGCGATCTTTTCCACCACAGGATGACGCCCATTTTTTATTTCAAGAACTCCATTATCCTTAACGACAGGCTTGCAATAGTTGTTATGCAGAGCATTGTGAGTAAATGCGCATAAAACATCCAAAATCCCAAGCGCTAAAGCGGTCTTTTGGATGCGTTTAGTTTCTTTCGCAACTTTTTCCCGAATCTCATTGAACAACTTGTACTCCATATCACAGATCTTTTCCTCGGCGCCGAGCACGGTTTCTTCATATTCTTTCAGTTCAGGCGTGATGAAACGTTCAGCATTTACAAGAGTCTGCTTGCGGATATAATCGTCCGGCACGTTTTTAAGATTCGATTTGCTGATCTCAATATAATATCCAAAAACCCTGTTGTATCTGACTTTCATGGACTGAATCCCGGTCCGTGCGATTTCCTTCGCCTGCAGATCATTGATAAAACCTTTCCCTTCACGGCTAATCTTCTTTAGCTTGTCCAGATCTTTGTCGTAGCCGTCTTTGATAATATTTCCTTCGCGAATTGTGAAAGGCGGTTCATCGGAAACCGCCTTATCGATCAACTTTGCGATATCCGAAAGTTCATCCACACCGCGCGCGAGATCTTTTATCAGTCCCGACTTCAATTTCTTTATCGATTTTTTTATGCCGGGAATCTTCAAGAACGATCCCTTCAGCGCAACGAGATCTCGCGCATTTCCGCTATTCAAACTGAGCCGCCCAAGTCCTCTCTCAATATCGGCGATATTTTTCAAATCTCCACCCAAATCGAGCAGAATAGCCTGATTTTTTGTGAGTTCGGAAACCGCATCCAGCCGCGCGTTAATTTTCTTCACGTCATTCAAAGGCCCGAGCAGCCACTTCTTTAGCATACGGCCTCCCATAGCGGTATTTGTGCTGTCCAGAACAGACAGAAGCGAGCCTTCTTTCTGATTGTCGCGCAGAGTTGCAAATAGCTCCAGATTTCGCACGGAAGCCTCATCCAGAGGCATAAAATCCTGTACGGAATAGAGCTGAATACCATGAATGTGAGTAAGATCCGTCTTTTGAGTTTCCATCAAGTAATTAAGAAGCCTTCCCGCGGCAAAAACCGCCAAAGGAGATTTCTCCAATCCAAAACCGGAAAGATTTTTCACCTTGAAATGATCCAACAACAGTTGTTCATGATCTTTGTATGAATCAAATGCGTACACGTGGATAGATGCGGGAATTTCGATTTCATCCTCGACCTGCACGATACACTCAACCGGCGAAATTCTTTCCAAATCCTCCAAACCCCCGGTCTCAAAAACTCGAAATTCCCCCGTAGTAACATCCGAAAAGGCAATTCCATACGTCTTTCCATCCCGAACCACCGAAGCTATGTAATTATTCGCCTTGTTATCCAAAATCTTGTCATCCAAAGTCGTTCCGGGAGTAATAACGCGAACAACATCACGCTGAACGATCCCCGGTTCTTTCGGATCCGACACTTGCTCACATATCGCAACCTTCTTCCCGGCCTTAATCAGCTTCGAAATATACTGCGAAGCGGCATGATAGGGGATTCCACACATCGGAGCCTTGCTGTCACCCTTGCTCCTGCTCGTCAAAACAATATCCAAAATCTTCGAAGCCAAAAGCGCATCTTCAAAAAACATCTCATAGAAATCCCCGAGCCTAAAGAACAAAATACAATCCTCGTGTTTGGACTTTATCTCCCGGTACTGCCGCATCATAGGAGTCAATTTTGTCATACAAAAAGCTAAAAGCGGCTATATTGTACCGTCTGAATTGACAAAAACAATGCTTAAATCGTTCTTCACGCCATACCTGTCGCCTGCTGCAAAGCGGCTACGAGAGGGCTGTAATTTTTCATATGGAGTCCATCACCGGCTATAAGTGACGGATTAACATTCCTTTGATCTATAATAACATCAGCTTTTGAAGCCATGAGTCCGGCATTTACAATATCCAGACCTTTGCGGATGCCGCTTTCCCGGTCTGTAACTGTCTTAACCCTCTTATAATTTATTGTATACACCACAACCTTTTTCCCGTTTTTGTGCGCGGCATCAATAATTCTGTTAAATGAAGCAACAACCCTGTTCGCAACACTTTTATGATTACTTCCGGTTTGATTCGTAAGTATGTACATATCATTTCGCCCACCTAGCAGATTTATGACTTCCACACTCGGGTCTTCGCATGCCTGCAAAGCATAATATTCCGTACTCTTTGTATCACCCTCCTTTATGGAAGCCAGCTTTCTTCCGGTCTTTACATTGCCTTTTTCAAAGCCCTTTTTTTTGCCCGCGATGAAGAATCCTACGCCATACGAATCACCCATCGTCGCCACCTGAGAAGGATCATATTTTGTGCCCTTGGGCAGATTATTTTTTGCGATTACAAGACCTCCGGTGATAGCTTCAGGCGGACGCGAATCCGGACTTGCCTGCGGCTTCGGAACCGTTTTTGCGAGAGCTTGTTTCCCAACCGGCTCAGATTTTTTATCCAGATACGAATTAAGCGCTCCCAAAGTCCTCGGCCCAAACATCCCGTCACATCCGCTCGCATTAGCCGTTTTTGGAAACCCAAGTTGTTCCTGCGCTTTGTACACACCTTCCACAAGACTGCGATCATCATCCGGATTTACATCCACCCCCAGTTTTTTAATGGTGCCCACATAGTCATTTATCGATTTTCCGGTAATCTTTTCGCGATTCGCAATATACCTGCGCGTAAAGCCGGCTCTCTTTTTTGCGGTACGCAAAACCGCCTCCAAATTCTCGTCTTTCGGAGCCTCTTCTTTACCCTCTATACGTGGTTTGTATTTTTCACCCATCGTCGCATTATACCACAAAAACCCTCTTTTGTTAACCCCGGAATTGAAAAATCCCGGGATTGCCCTAGTACACATTCTCGAGGAAGCAGTCATCACAATAAACAACTTCAGCGCCTTGCGGAGCATACGCGGTTTTAATGTCAGCGCCACATTTGCCCCATTTTCTTGAAAAACTCCAAATCGCTGTCCGTGATTTCAAATTCCTGCCCGGAAATCTCACATTTCTTAATCATTTCATTTATTTAAAAGAGGAATAATATCGATCGCGGGCTCTTCGTACGGATGCACTTCTTTTATCACCGCCAAAACTTCGTCCAACCTTTCCGCAGGACAAATTGTCTCAATCCGTTCTTCTTCGACCTGCTCAAGCCTTCCCGCCTCTCCAATAAAAGGCTTCGATCCATCAAGTCCACGAAATCTTCCAACTCCTTTCACAGAAAAAGAACAGCTGTCGTAATTGCCAACATGACCGCATCCGGATTTTGCCAACGCTTCACGCACCTTGTCCGCGTGGTCCGCATCGACAAAGACAACAATTTTTACGTATTTAAATTCCACGCGCTTAATATACACAAAAAAAGCCCCGCGGAAAACACGCAGGGCTTTTCATTATCTTCAATACTAAACCATATATGAATAATAACTCAGAGCCAATCCCATCAAAAGAACTCCAACGGCGGCTACATAAACCATCCATTTCGTGTCATACACGCTCAGACATCCTTTGATCCAGGATGCCGGAGCCAGCGTATAGAAAACAAACTTCAAAACCATACCCCAACCGTTAAGAGTAACTAGCAGCCACACGTTCCATCCCCATACATTGTACATATTAACAATCAGAAAGCCGAATACGCCGAGCATTAACATCACCGGCAGCATAGCAAAATGATCGTTTCTGAAACCCTTCATGATTTTCCGCCACTGCTCGCCATAAAACAGCAGTGACAACCCCAGTACGAGGTACACAGGCCCCATTACCGAGGCGATAGCCATAGCGTTTTCCATGTTTTTTATGTTAAAAATAAATGGACTTAACTTTAGCTAGGATTATAACAGAATAGAAAAAATATTCAATATCAACTGGAGAGACGATGGGCGATAGTTGCTTTCAATTCCTGTCTGGTATTGAACTAAGGAAAAGGCACTACTGTAAAGCAATTGGAAGATCGTAAGCACGTGGTTGAGGAGGTTTATCTGGTGGAGCGGGATAATGTGAGCAATAAGACCGAAAGCAGAGAGTCGACCTGCGTGTAAGTTTTATAGGAACGGTTGGGAGAATAGAACCTTTTTTCAAGGGAACCACAATTTTATAAAAAACCCAAAGATTATAACAAAAATTGTGAATCCAGGATAAATCAAACAATAATGCCAGAAATCCCCCTTGCTTTGTTTTGGATATTTGAAAAATAAAAAAATGCCCAATCCGATGACAAAAGGGGTAAAAAACATTGCAATTAATAGCATTAATATAGGTGCAAGTGATGCAATATGGCTGGCGGTTCTAATGTGTTCAGATAAGTCAATAGTAAAATAACCATATAGAAATACATAGTAAAATAATACTGTAAAAAAAATGTAACTAATGCGATAGATTTTTGTTCTCATTTAATAAATGGTGATTAAATCTTTAATGGTAATGCGTATATCAAAGTTTTTCACCGCATCGTAATCTTCTCCTTTGTCAGCCAAGTTGTTCAAACATGTAAAGAGAAGATCCTCAGCCATATTTTCGACTTCATAGGGGCTATTATCGGTAAAGGCATCTAAATAACTTTGATATTCAAAGTCATAAACATCGAATAACACCATTTCGACATCAAGCTCTTTTTCGGTAATTTTCTTGGCAACAAAGCTTAATGTTTTAAGCCCATGCAAAGCTGCAAACAAATCACCAGTCTCAAAAACGACTACGCCCTCAACATTAACCTCTGCCTCCATGCTCCCTTTTCTAATTTCTTGTATAACAATTTCTTTGATTTTATTATAAGCATTATCTGCTTTTATTTTTTTGACTATCCTGTCGCTATTATCTAAGTTCAGATCTGTAGGATTATCCTGTATAGAATGGGCTAAAAATCGCCTTGTATTCTCCATTTTGGGCTTGAATATTTTAGATGCCCAGATAACAAATCTTAACGTACTTTTAATACTTTCCTTTTTATCATTAAAATCCTCAAGGTCTTCCAAAAAACTATTGTCACCATCAAATAATTTGAATGAGACCCATACCCTAGGGGATTGGTCATACCAAAGCTCTACGGAATTCTCCACATCCAAAAATTTATTTGGGCTCAATCCCAATTCTTCTTTTTCTCCTTTGTCCAAATCTCCCGAGAAGTAAAAGTTTTTGTATTTTCGCGAAGTTGGAGCTTTTTCACTTTGTATAATTCCCCCATTCACTACTGCTTTTACATTATCCCCATCGGTTTTATTTTTGGCAGCGGCCTCGCAAATGCTTGATATTTTAAAATCTTTTGGTTTTACACCGAAAAATACAAAACTTAACCAAGGCGCACCTTTTTTATCAGTATTAATATTTTCGTCAGGTTTTACATTCTTAATTTTGAATAATTCTCCTTTTCTCATCTGCCATATTTTTATTTCTTTTAATGCAGGGGTTTTGTCAGCATAGAATTTGAGCGTATGTTCACCCCTCTTTAACTCAACAAAAAAATAAATGATTTTTGTTCCGCCTTTCAAACTCGCCCCATCCCAGGAAGCAGCCGTTCCCAATCCTTTCCATGAGATTTTTTCCTCATACACTTCATATTTGCCAAACTCGTAACCATCTAAGACCAAACGCAGATCATCATCGTCTGTGGAATTATTCTGTGTAGCGTTTTTGGCAGAAGCGATTATTCCAATAAGATACTTACCATTCTTGGCTACTTCAAAGTCGGTATCCGCTTTCTTCCAGTGGTAAATATTACCCCCTGGAGCAAGAGGAAATTTTGTTTTGTGAAATACAATCTTCATGAAGCTATGATGACATTCCGTTTTGACCAAATCAACAAAAAACCGCCAAGGTGTGATGTCAATAGGCAGAAAAAGCCCCTCGTTGATAAATGACTAAATGAATGCGTTTCTAAATACAATATGCAATATGCGTTTTCGACGTCAAAATGACATCTAAAAATGGAGCCACCAGCGGGAGTCGAACCCACGACCTCTCGCTTACGAAGCGATTGCTCTACCAGCTGAGCTATGGTGGCGAAGACTAACCAAGAACAGGTTGGATATTGCTGGATCTGACATGCTCTTTGCGGGGTCCGGATCTAAAATATCGGAGAACCCTCTTTAAAATAGAAAGTCTTCGCCTATTTGTAAAGCGAGGATGTGTGCGCACCGGAGTCTTACGAGCGAATTTGATTTGAAATGTTAAAGTCATTTTCTTGCAGATTAATAATAACTGCGAACAAGCCCGGTGACGACGCCCTGGACACAAAGCTCGTTTTCGGGATAAATATTTTTGTACGCGTCATTTTCCGGCTTCAAATAAACACGGCCTCTCTCTTTCATATACCTTTTGACAGTATTTTCGTTGTCAACCAAAGCAACCACGACGTCTCCCGCGCGGGGTTCTTTTGTCGAACACGCAATAACCAAATCCCCGTCATAAATGCCCGCATCTTTCATACTTTCACCGCGAACTCTTAAAATAAAAGATTTTTCCGGCTTATAAACATCACTCGGAGAAAAATCCATATACTTTTCTATATACTCCTCGCTCAGAACAGGTCCTCCGGCGGGAATAGACCCAAGAACCGGAACCTGAACGGTACTGCTTGAAAGTTTTTCCTTAATCTTGCTCAAAAGGGCAATACCTCCGCGAGGGGAGTCATCCTTCTTTATGCAACCCTTCGCCTCCAGCGCTTTCAAATGCTTCAAAATACTATTGTCCGAACTGACCCCAAAATGCTCGCGCATTACGCGCAGAGTGGGAGAGTGTCCATTGCGCATCTGGTAATTCTCAATGAACTTCAGCACCGCTTTTTGTTTTTCAGTTAAGATTTTCATAGGTTTCTTGTTAATTACTCGCCACTAGTATAGGTGAGCGATCACTCACCGTCAATACTTTTTTACTCAGCCATCATTCTTTCTGCATATGGATTTGCATCCTGAACCGGAAAAACAGGCTCAATTCCCTGATAAGTCTGTCTACGCTCCACCATCTTTTGAAAAACATATTCTCGTTTTTTGCGATTAATCACACGAAAATGGAAGTTCGGATTTGGTATGTAATAAAAATTTTTTATCGCGGAAGATGAAGAGAGTGTAATAACAAGCTGCCCGTAACTTAACAAATTCCGGAACAGCCCATCTTGAAGCTTGTTTACATTCTGGATCTTGGCAATGTCTATAACTTCCTTCGTGTCATGCAAAATCAAAGACTTATTCAAATCGACAATTCTGAAATTCGTAACAATAACAACATTGAGAAAGAAATTATAAAGACGCACAAAATATCGATTTACATAATAGGTTGCCAGCGCTAAAGCGACAATAAAAAGGCCCTGGTAAACAAAGCTCTCGTCATCTATAAATGTTACTTTCTTCATTAGTACCAGAAAAAGAACAAAGGCCACAATAAACACTCCGTAAAGGAAGGTTGGGCCGGCAAGCACAATCCAATGTTTGCGGCAAAACACTTCAACTTCTTCCTGCGGATGCTGTCCCTTGAAGTGCTTATCTTTATTGTTCGTGTTGTTGTGTTCCTCAGTTGTCATAGATGTAGACTAAGAACAAATGAAGCGGATGGAATAACAAGTGCCGCAACAGAAAACGCGTGCAAAAACATTACATGCCTTATACCAATAAACCCGAGAAGCAAAGTGTATTTATTCTCGGGCAACGGATGTCTCTCTCTGTGATGATGTAGTCGTATAAACGCAAACAGCAAAAACAGTACCGATCCGATACCGATTAAAATTGTAATGAGAAGCAAAATCATTTTAAAGATTTAAAGACTGCCAATGTTTCTTCGGCTGCCTTTTCCCAGGTGTACTTGCCTTTGAGGTGTGATGATTTTTCAAGTAACTCTCTTCGGTAATGATCATCTTTCACTACCCTTTCGATCTTTCCTGCTATCTCCTTCTCATTTTCGAGGTCGACATAGTCCGCTCCATTACCTGCAATTTCTCTATGAACTTCCGTATCAGATAGTATCAGTGGAGCTCCACTCTCTGCCGCCTCGACTATTGGGATATTAAAACCTTCCTTTTTCGAGAGATGCAGAAGACACAAAGAACCCCGGTAAATAGCAGCCAGTTCCTCATTCGACACGAAACCAAGTCGTTTCACGTGCCCCCTCGCCTTTAAGCTACTATTGTTAGGGTTTTGTGTCAAGTTATCGGGGTCATCATAAAGCGGTGAATTATAGAGTTTTTCACCCGCCAACGCCAAATCCACTCCATATTTCGGAGCTATGTACTTGTTATAAATTTCCAACAACATATTTACATTTTTTCGCTTGTCATAGCCGCCAACGTATAGAAGATACGGTTTTTTCAAGTTGTGCTTGTCCAGGATCTCCTTTAATTTATCCTCTTTAATGTCGTGCGAAAAGACGGGAGATGCCGCATTGTAGATTACTTCCACCTTTGAAGCCGGAACCTTCAGATGGCGTATGATGTCTTTCTTTGAAGCTTCTGAAACAGTGATTATTTTAGCCGCCCTTTTTGCGGCCTTTCTGGATTGATAATGATAAAGTTTCGAAAGAACATTCGGAGTATATTCCGGGAAATCCCAAGGAATAGTGTCATGAATAGTCACAACGGTTGGAATCTTATACGGATACCACGGATTGCACGGATACGGAAAATGCGCGACATCAACCTTCTCTTTTTTTAGGAATTGAGGAACCTGGATCTGCTCCCAATATGTCTTCTTTACGGAATCCGGACCGGCACTGATCTCATTTAGTACGTACGTACTTTTGAAGCCGGTTTTCTCAGGAGTCATCAGGACGTATTCATCGCCGGATTTGAGAAGTTCTTTGTATAGAAAATGAGTATATTGGCCTATTCCGGTATAGGGCTTTTTTAGAAATCCGGCATTTACACCGATTTTCATGTGAGTAGGGCTACAATCTTTTCCACCGCGTTGTTCTTTACGCACTTAAAGCTGTCCAAGTGCTTCAATGCCGTAGTGATAGTTTGTGCAAATCGAGAATCCTCCTTGAGATAAATTGCCATTTCTTTTTCCTCAAAAAGTTTCGCGTTTTCGACTTGGTCTCCACGACTCGCTTTCGTTGAAAGAGGCACGAGTACGGAAGGAAGCCCAAGCGCGGAAATTTCCGCCAAAGTATTTGCGCCGGCGCGGGTTACCACGAGGTCCGTAATCGCGTAGAGATCGGCGAGTTCATCGTTTAAGTATTCGAATTGTTTGTACCCCTTTAATTTACCCTTAATATTGTCCAGACCGCCCTTCCCGCGGCCGGTTATATGAGCAACGTGGCAATGTCGGAGGAGTACAGGGAGGCTGCTATAGACGAGATCATTGAGCTCCTGCGCCCCGGAACTTCCACCCATAACAAGGACGATCGGTTTGTCGGAGTCGAAGCCGGTTAATTTAAAGCCGTTTTCTTTGCCGCCGTTAAAGATAAGTTGGCGAACGGGATTTCCGGTGACAATGACTTCTTTTTTTTGGAAATATTTTTTACTTTCTTTAAATGAGACGCAGATTTTGTCGGCGAATCTTGCGGAAATCCTGTTCGCCAGTCCCGGCGAAAGATCGGATTCATGCAGGATTACGGGAATCTTTAGCATCCTTGCCGCGATGACAACCGGAACGCTAACGTAGCCGCCCTTGCTAAAGACTTTGTCCGGCTTGAATTTTTTTAAGATTCTTCGAGCCTGCAAAATACCGATAGGCATGCGGGCAAAATCAACGAGATTTTTGAGAGAAAGATATCTGCGCAACTTTCCGCACTGAACAGATTTGAACTCGATGCCAAAGCGTTTAATATGCTCACGTTCAGGTCCTTTCTTCGACCCTATGTATAAGAGGTTCTCATTCGGAATCCTCTTAATGAGCTCTTCTAATATAGCGACGTTTGGGATGACGTGCCCGCCTGTCCCTCCGCCTGTCAAAACGATACGCATTTGCGGTTTGATGTTTAGATATATTTAATAAAATTCCAACACCCGCCAGTGTAGCAACTAAAGACGATCCTCCATAGCTAACAAACGGCAGAGTTATTCCCGTAACAGGGAACAGCCCCACATTAATAGCGATATTCATAAATGCTTGGACAAGTATCCATGCCGTTATACCGGTTGCGGCGAGGAGGGCGAAGCGGTTTGGCGAATGGTTCGATATTTGGAAGCCGCGATAGCCTATGACCAGAAATGCGAGAACGATGAGTGTTGTGCGCAAGAAGCCAAGCTCCTCCGCAGATGCGGCAAAGATAAAATCATCCGTAGCCTGCGGAAGCCAATATGACTTTTGGATTCCTTGCGCCAAACCGCGTCCCCATACTCCGCCGGTCCCTACCGCGATCTTTGCTTGTTCGGACTGCCAGCAGTAGTCCTCAGCGCATTCGATGGTTGGATTTAAGAATGCCGTAAATCTCTTCTGTACGTGCGGAACATTGTATATAACTATTGTTCCCAAAAGCAATGCGATCAAGGATCCTAAAGCTATGTGCCTCTTGCTCGCTCCGGCTACAAAATATACGGCCACGCAGATCATCATCATCACAATCGCCGAACCGAAATCGGGCTGCAGCAAGACCGGTAGAATAATGATCGAAGATATAATCGTAAAAGGAATAAATCCATATTCAAACGTGGCTACCTCGTCGCTTTTACGCTCAAAAAAGTGAGCTAAATACAAGATAAGAGCCAGCTTGGCAAACTCAGCGGGCTGAAAAGACGCGCTAAAAAACGAGATCCAGCTTTTTGCGATTGTTCCGTGGCTTGTCCCAAGAAGCAAAACCGCAATCAAAGACAAAAAAGCAAAGCCGAAAAACACCATCGAAAACTTTCTCCACCACGTGTACGGAATCTTCGAGCACAAAAGCAACACTAAAACCCCAATCCCCAATCTGACAAGATGGTTTTTAAACAAAAGATAACAATCCACATTGTCGTCACTGCAGTTCGGATACAAAATATCCGGTGCGGAAAGTTGTATGGACTTCGGCACCCCGATACTGGTGATCATCACAAGCCCAAATACAAGCAGTACGAACACTGCTAACGCCAAAATATGATCGGAATTTGCTTTTGCGAACCTATTCATAAGCCTACGTATGGTACAATAGGGGTGTGAAAAAGTACACTCTTACAATCGGGGCGGTAACAGTAGCGGCGATTTTTCTCGATCAAATATCCAAATACTTCGCAAAAGAATTTATGGAGGTAAGCGGAAACACCGGAATTGCATTTGGCATACAAATACCATACGCGATTCTGCTTCCACTGATCGTAGTACTCATCATCGTAGGGCTGATACTCGCAAGTAATCACCTAAATCTAAAGAACACATACGCGCAGATAGCGGTGGGGGCGGTATTCGG
>JAHKBB010000120.1 GCA_018826445.1 Patescibacteria group bacterium
CGCATCAAATACAGAATATTATCCTTCTTTAAAAGAAGATGAACGCGAGTCTGAAGGTATGTGGACACGCATAGATCTAAATGTGCCGGATGACAAACATAGTCTTATTTTGGATGCTATCAGATGCTTCAAAGGGCCGCGAGAAAAATTTAATCAACGGATAAAACGACTTCTGCAAGGTTAAATAGTTGTACGCCATAATAAAAAGCCCCAAGTTTCAAATAGTAGTTTCAGCAGCAGATGAGAGATTAAAGTAGAAATCAACACATCACTGAGCCAATCCCCTGCAAATCAAGTTGCCTTAACTTGCAATCTGTCTGTCACTTCTCCCTAAACACCAAGCCCGCTTAGAACGAGTTGACAGTGACCATAAACTTTTGGGAAAGTCT
Source organism: Patescibacteria group bacterium (assembly GCA_018826445.1). Lineage (GTDB taxonomy): Bacteria > Patescibacteriota > Gracilibacteria > UBA1369 > JAHKBB01 > JAHKBB01. The sequence continues at coordinate 390 of JAHKBB010000120.1, forward strand.
ACAACCAGGCCTATTATTGCTATTCAAAACTTGAGGCCCAACTAGCGATAAATATTTTTATCACCACTCGCGCCCCAAGTTTCATGTATTTTTCAAAGATCACCATGTACATAATACCACATTCCCAAAACAAAATCAAGTACCCCCGCGACAAAAATTAACATTGAAATACTTACGAAAAAAGTAAATACTGCAAGTAGCACTATGAAAACTCCACACCTTAAAAAACAGATAACGATAGTTTCGGCTTTGGTCGCCTTTTGCGCGTTCATTGCCTTTTATTTTCAAACGATTGGCATCGGGGAAGTTTATACACATTTGTTTTACATCCCCATTATTCTTTCCTGCATTTGGTGGCAAAGAAAGGGAATAATAATTGCTCTACTTCTTGGAATAATCTTAATAACCTCTCATTTAATACTTCGACAAGAAATATCGATACTGAATGATCTGTTAAGAAGCTCTATATTCATTATAATTGCAGTGTTTGTTTCAAGCATAAGCGTCTCACTAAGCACAGCCTACAAGGGTCTGAATTTGAAAAACAAAGAGATAGATAAGACCTAATAAGATATAAGCGGTTTTGTTCAGTCATCCCGCCCCATTGTACCTCCCCCCAACTCAAACAAATGAGAAATAAATTAAAAGAATTCGCAAACAGCTTCAAGCACGCCTTCAACGGGATATTTCACTCATTCCACGAGCAAAGAAATATTAAAATTATGCTTATTATCGGACTTGCGGTAATACTGTTGGCATATCTTTTAAATATCAAAAAACACGAATTGATAATTGTCGTTTTCATCTGCTTCTTCGTCATTATTCTGGAAATGATAAATACCTCCATTGAAAGAACGATTGACGCAATATCGAACGGTGAAACGAAAAGGAAATATGGAGTGGCAAAGGATATACTTGCCGGAGCGGTATTGATGGCGACTATATTATCTGTCATTGCGGGCTTGCTGATTTTTATTCCATATATAATCGATTTCCTCCAATTCAGCTTTTGAAGGGTTAGGATTTTATAAAAGCGGGACTTCAGATACACCTAAACGCTACATAAAAAACAGCTATTGACATCTTCTCGCATAAGCATGACAATTACCCCCTGCATTTAACGTATAAATTGTGGACACTGAAGTATACCCGTCCATCCCAAAACACACGGAAACCGAAACCCATCGGGGCGGCTTTGAAGCATTACGCAGTACGACGAGAAGGATAAGGAGCTTACTAATGGCAACCCTTGCGGCATTTACCATGGCTTCTTGCGCGGGCGCACCAATCGAGCTGAACGAAGCTCCAACCGAACAGGTGGATGACGTTCAATTACTAAAAAATAGGTGGGATTTTGTGAAAAGATTACTGGAAATATTCTTCGCGAAATATGAGCGGTATAAAAAAGGAGGGAATTTTGACATGGAAACCCTCGAGCAAGCAGAAGGATACCTTAATCCATTTATGAACAAATTCTCGAAATTGAAAGCGGAAGGAAAAATAACAGAAGACGATCTGAAAGATTTCGCGGAATACGTCGTCATGTTCGGTCAAAAAAGAGAACTCCTGTTAAAAGCACTTGCAGACCAGGAACAGGCAACACAGGAAGAAACGCCTTAATAAATTTAACGCATTAAAAATGAACACACCAGATACCAAACCATATCAGCATGCTAAGAACAGCTTAGAAGCTTGTAACAGGCTTGGACTTGATCCGGAAACGTACTCAAGAACCTTTGAGGAAATATCTCAAGCATGGGACACAGCCGGCGGATATCATGTTTATTTAAATTTTATACTATTGTATTCATTTCCCGACAAAAAAGACGGCGAAACGCCTAGCGGGGAAGGGGGGAAACAAAACGCATTGGTACAACTCTGTAAAACACCACAAGATTTCATAGACTTGTCAGACATACTACTTCCCAGATTCGAAGCGGTATATAAACTTCAATCAGGAAGCCTTCAGTTCGTTCAAGCTTTGCTAAGAGGAGTTAAAATCGGTCTTATCAAAACATTAGGAGATTTTCAAGAAACTGCAGACTGCTTTCTAAAACAACTCGATGACAGAATAGGGTTGGACGGAAAACAGTTTGAAGCATATCTCCAAGAAGTCAGAGAACGTGTTGAACAATCAACGCGGGGGGACCAATAAATTTCACCAACACCAGTCAACCTGTTATACTTAAGCCGCTTAAGCATCTTCAATGAATCAAAAAGAATTCCGCACAGTTCCGCTTTGGGTGGTATATTTTTTCTTCGTTCTTGGAGTTGTTTCCGCGATCTCATTCAGAATAGTAATATTCTTCAAAGACGATTATGAACACATTGCGCGCCCGATCTGGTACATCGGCGTAATCGGATACTTCTTTTTCTTCCTGTACAGATATTGGATATCAAAACGCAGAAAAGAAATTGTAAAGAAATACAAACTCGTAAAAAGCCTGGAAAGCAAGGAAAAACTTTCGGACGATCAAAGAGAAGCGCTCCTCTATCTTGTATCTTCCATTAAAAAATCCAGGGAAAATTACAATTACTACATAATTTTCATTCTTTCGGGATTGGCAATAATCTTTGATCTCGTGCTAACTTATTACCGATGAATCGGGACTGCAAAAAATGCGGCACACCCTTTGAAATAACAGACGAAGATCTGAAATTTTACGAAAAAGTAGAGTCCCCAACTCCGACCCGCTGTCCGGACTGCCGCAGACAACGAAGGCTTGCCATCCGAAACGACGTATCTCTGTATCAACGCAAATGCGACCACTCGGGGAAAATAATGATCTCCATGTTTTCTCCGGATAAACCATACAAAGTATATCATCCGGACGTATGGTGGAGTGACAAATGGGACCCGATGGACCACGGACAAGATTTTGATCTCAAAAGACCATTCTTTGAACAATTCAAAGAACTCCAATTAAAAGTTCCTAGGATGGGACTAAACTCAATCGGGAATATCAACAGCGAATATGCAAACTATGCGTTCCGAAACAAGTCCTCATACCTCGTATTTACTGCCGACTTCAACGAAGATTGCTACTATTCACGCTTTGCGGATAGTAATGTACACTCATGCGATATGGCATTTTCTTGGAACAATACATTCTGCTATGAAACCGTGGACGTGTACGGATGCAACGCGGCCCATTACTCACAAAAATGCTACAACTCAAGCAATCTGAACTTTTGTTACAACATGCGCGGATGTCATAACTGCATTTTCTGTGCAAATTTAAGCAACAAAAACCACCACATTCTAAATAAAAGAGTTGAGAAAGAAGAGTACGACAAATTTTTAGAAAATCTTCAGCTAACATCTTCAAAAGGAGTCGAAAGAGCGTGGTTCAAATACAAGGATTTTCTCCAATTTCAACCAAGAAAATATCTGGAAGTGGTTCAATGTGAAGAATGCCTCGGAGACTATTTGAAATCCTCAAAAAACGCTCAGCACTGCTTCGACTGTTTCGATCTATACGACACAAAATACATAACTCACTGTCACAAACTCCAAGATTGCTACGATTGGGACTTTGTCGGAGTAGACTCTTCCCTTTGCTATGAAATGAGTAGTTGTGCGCACAATCTTTTCAACTGTAAATTTTCAATGAACTGCTGGGACGGAAACAAAAACCTCACATATTGCGACCTCTGTCTCGGCAACGAAGATTTGTTCGGCTGTATTGCGCTCAGAAAGAAGAAACATTGTATATTAAACAAACAATATTCGCCTGAGGAATACGAATCGCTGAAAGAAAAAATAATCGCACACATGAAAGAAACCGGGGAGTACGGCGAATTCTTCCCAATCGAAATTTCCCCATGGGGATACAACGAAACCGTAGCTCAAGAATATTATCCTCTAACAAAAGAAAGCGCTTTAGCGAAAGGATATAAGTGGCAAGACAAAGATGAACGAGAATACCAGAAGCAATCATACGAAATCCCGGAAGATATAAAAGATGTTCCGAACAAAATCACAAAAGAAATCCTCGCGTGCACATGTTGTGGCAAAAACTACAAAATCACGGAACAGGAATTAAGACATTACAAAAAAATCGGAGTCCCGATCCCCCGCAAATGTTTCAACTGCAGACATGCGGACAGAATCGCCCTTCGAAACAAACGAAAAATATTCGATCGCAAATGCAGCAAGTGTAATACTGACATAAAAACTTCATACGCAGGGAACAGACCAGAGCCGGTGTTGTGTGAAGAATGCTATCTCAAAGAAGTTTTCTAGCGTTCTTAACAATGACACGTTCGGCGAGGAGATTGGATCGCGAAAACGTTTGGCTAAGACTATAATAAAGTCGTGATAGAAACGTGTAAAGTCTGCAGCAACGATTTTGAACTCACGAACGAAGATCTTGCCTGGTACAAAAAATTCAACGAAGAGCCACAGGGTCTGTGTTTTGAGTGTTCCCAAAAACGCCGGCTCTGCTTCCGGAACGAGCGCTCGCTTTACAAAAGGAAATGCGATGCGACGGGAGAGGAGATAATTTCTATATATTCGCCGGACAAACCTTATAAAGTCTGCAAAAGCGACTATTGGTACAGCGATAAATGGGATCCGCTCGAATACGGCGGAGATTTTGATTTTGACCGTCCATTCTTTGAGCAATTCAAAGAACTCCAGCTTGAAGTCCCCCGCCTCGCCTTATCAAACTTTCGCGGAATAAACAGCGACTACTGCAACATGACAATGGGAAATAAAAATTGCTATTTGATTTTTGGCGGCGATTTTAACGAGGATTCAATGTACGGAACACTCTGCATGGAAAATCGGGACGTCGCAGACTGCGACTACAGCAACTACTGCGAGGTCTGTTATGAAATTTCGGATTGTATAAGGTGCTACAATTGCAATTTTGCGACAGACTGCAAGGAATGTACCGACTGCAATTACATCGCAGACTGTATCGGGTGCCGGGAATGTATTTTTTGCACCAATTTAATTAACCAATCCTACTACATCGAAAACAAAAAGCTGACAAAAGAGAAATATCCCGCACGCAAAAAAGAAATACTGAAAGACCGCGAAAAGGCCTACGAAAAATTCCTTGAAATTCGCGAAAAAAGAATCGTCAAGTTCGCTCACCAGATAAATTGTGAAAATTGCACAGGTGACTACCTGAAAAACTGCAAAAACTGTATAAACTGCTTTGACGCCGCAGAATGCGAGGACATGAAAGACATCATATACGCTTCTCCGAAATGCAAAGACTGCTACAATTCCGGCCTTCTCGGACACGCGAGTGTTATGGGCTACAACATGCAGTCAATGCTGAGCGCATTCAATTGCAAACACTCATTCTTCATAATATATGCATCGGACATAGACTACAGCGATCATGCCATAAGCTCTTCCCATCTTTTTGGCTGTGTCAGCCTGCGCCACAAAAAATACTGCATCCTAAACAAGCAGTATTCTCGCGAAGACTATAAACAAATGCGCGGTCGTATCATCGAACAGATGAAGAAAACCGGCGAATACGGCCAATTTCTGCCGCCAGACCTGTCCTGC
>JAHKBB010000129.1 GCA_018826445.1 Patescibacteria group bacterium
CAGGGTAAAGCGGGCATAAAAATCAGAATTCGAGCGCCTACGCAAATGGTAATTTTTCTCCTCCTAACAAATGAAAATGAAGATGATTTATTGTCTGCCCCGCGTCTTTGCCATGATTAATGACGATCCTAAAACCTGTTTCTGAAATTCCCTTTTCTCTTGCAATTTTTACAGCACTTAAAAATATATCACCTATCAATTCTTTATCTTCTGGTTTTAAATCAGCTGTCGAAGAAATATGCTTTTTGGGAATGAGTAAAATGTGAACTTTGGTTTTCGGCTCAATATCTTCAAAAGCCAATACGTTATTATCCTCGTAGACTATCTTAGCAGGTATTTCTTTTTTTGCAATCTTGCAAAAGACGCAATCCATTATTTATTTTTTATTTTCTTAATTATCTCATGGACTGCCTTATCCAGCTTAAGGCTTTCTTGCCTGCCAATTTTCATATCTCTGACAATCACTCTGTTTTCTAGCGCTTCCTGCTGTCCTAAAATCAAAGTATACTTGACTCCGAGCTTATTGGCTCTGGCTAATTGTGCTTTTAAAGAATCTCTGCCTAAAGATTCAGCCACCATAACTTTTTCCTGGCGGAATTCTTCAATCAATTTCAAACTTTTTCTTTTTGCCAATGTCCCCAATTGAGCAAGAAAAATATCAAACCCAACTTCTTTTCTGGGAGATATGGCTTTTGCTTTCATTAATCCAACAATTCTTTCAATTCCGCAGGCAGCTCCGCAAGCAGGAGTATCTCTTCCTCCTAAAAGCTTTACCAAAACATCGTATCTGCCGCCTCCTGCCAAAGCCGATAGTTTTGACACCGCCTCTTCTTCTCCGACGCTTCGATTCGGAGTTCCAACCATTTTGGGCGTCGGGGTTGATTCGGGAAATATTTCAAAAACAGTTTTTGTATAATAATCCAAACCGCGCACCAGATAAGGATTCAGGCGGTAAGGCAGGCCTATTTCATCCAAATATTCCAGAACTTCCTTAAAATGCTTATGGCAGAATTCGCAAAGATGATCTATCATTTGAGGAGCTTGAGCCTTGACCGGCTGGCATTTTTCGTCTTTGCAATCCAAAATCCTGAGAGGATTTTCCCTGAGCCTGCGGCGGCAATCTGCACAAAGCGCACTTTCACGCGACCTGAAATAATTAGATAAGAGCTTTTTATAATAAGGACGGCATTGACTGTCTCCGATGCTGTTGATTTCTATGACTAAATTTTTCAGCTTAAGTTCTCGTAAGATATTATAAAAAATCTGAATCATCTGGGCATCGATGACCGCGCTTTCTTCGCCAAAAATTTCAAAACCGAATTGCCGAAACTGGCGGAATCTGCCCACTTGCGGATGTTCATAGCGGAAAAAAGGGCCTGAATACCACAGCTTTATCGGCTGGGGAAGATTGGCAAAACCGTCTTCGATATAAGCTCGCACCGTAGGTGCGGTTCCTTCGGGGCGTAACGCCAAAAAATCTCCGCCTTTGGTCTTTAGCACGAACATTTCTTTGTCAATAATATCCGTTGATGCTCCGATTCCTTTTGAAAAAAGTTCGGCATTTTCCAAAATGGGCGTATCGATTTTTTCAAAACCGTAAAAATCAGCGATGTTTTTAACGACATCATTAATTTTTTGATAATAACCCTGGTCTTCCGGCAAAATATCGTGCATACCGGCCGGAGTTTGAAATTTTGGTTTTGACATAAAATCTACGAACTACGAAATTTTTACGAAAGTACGAAAACGTTTTCGTATTTTCGTACTTTTTTCGTAATTTCGTAAGATAATTAATAAGCTGGTAATTCTATTTTCGTCATGGCTGTAATCGGCCAAGCCCTAAAATAAACCTTACCAATAATATCTTTTCTGGGAACCACTCCCCAACGCCGTGAATCCGATGAAACGGGCCGGTTATCGCCTAAAACGAAATATTCATCACTCCCTAAGGCAATTTTAAGATTACCTGTGGTCTGGATATCCGAAGAAATATAATCAGATTCATCCAAAACTTCCGGCATTGAATTATTTTTATAAATCAAAATTTTACCGTCTTTTATTTCAATTGTTTCTTCGGGGAGTCCGATGATCCTTTTGATATAGCGCTGAGTAGTATCATTCGGATATTTAAAAACTATCACCTCACCCCTTTC
>JAHKBB010000121.1 GCA_018826445.1 Patescibacteria group bacterium
ACATTTTTCACACCTTCCGCGCAAAACTCTTGAAAAAACCCACAAAAACCGCCCAAAACTGTTAATACGAAATTTACACTCTCCACGCAAAACCTCCAAAAAACCCAAAAAAACACCAAAAACCCGTCAACGCGATTTTCACATTCCTTACCCTCAACCCCAGCTCCACCAAAAAACTGTCAACACATTTTTCGTATCGTTCACACTTAAAACCCAATCGATGCGAAATTCCTTATTGTTCGCACACAACCGTTAACCCTGCATATTGACTCTCCCTCAGCATCTGGTATCGTTGTGACGCAATAACCAATATGAATATGCCAAGAAAAAATATTAGACATATGATTTCCGGGCTGCCTTTCGAGGGGAAGTTGGTTTTCTTCGGAAGTGTGATCCTTCTCATTTCGGCGTTTATGCCGTGGTATGAGGACGTAGACGCTTTTCACATGGGTGATATGTTTTTGGGAATTACGGGGCCGCTGTATCTGGCCGGGTTTGTGCTTATTTTGATTTCCGGACTTGCGCTTTTTGCGATTTCATCTGATGCGCTTGACCAGAAATTGAAAGAATTACCTCTGGAAAAGCCTCATATGAATATGATGATTGGAATTGCTTCACTTTTCCTTCTCGTACTTTCAAGTTCCGTATATTTCCACACAAAGTTTGGGGTGAATATCACTATAAAGGAAATGAAATTTGGGATGATTGCGGCATTTATTGGAGCCTTCTTCATTGCATTTGGCGGATTTATGCAGAATAAAAAGAAGAATGTGCGATTTGATGAACTCGAGGGAAAAATTGAGCCGCTGATAAATATTCGACCGGAGAGGGAACAAGGTGAGATAAGGAGACCCGATCAGGAACCTGAACAGGAGGAGGTTCGGCCAGAAGATAGACAAATTCATCTATGATTAAAAAGCTATTGGCAAGGAAGCCCGCCCCAAAGTGGGGAGAATCTATCGTCTTTTATTGCAAAGACTGTGAAAAGACCGTGGAAACACAGCAAGTTGGGCGAAAGTATGTGTACAAGTGTAAGGTCTGCGGCACAAAGAATGTGGCTTTTGGGACTCCGAGGAGTATAAAAGGGTTCTTCCATATTGAAGAGGAAGGAAAAAAATAATGGAAAATTCTTTATAATTTTTTCAGAAAAATTTAATACCAGGCTGTTATAGTAGCTCGGTATTTTTAACTTTTAAAGATTATGCATGACAAAGTTTTTTCGTGTACGATATGTGGACTGACGCCAAAAATTATTGAGGTCGAGACTGATATCCAGAATGGATTGCCCAGCTTTTCTGTGGTTGGGCTGGGGGACGCGTCAGTCCAGGAATCGAAGGAGCGGGTGAGGTCGGCTCTTAAGAACAGCAAGGCGCAATTCCCTCCCCTGAGGAAGACCGTGAATCTGGCACCGGCTAATATGCGCAAATCCGGGCCGGCGTTTGATCTGCCGATTGCTGTTAGTATATTGGCGGCTTCGGGGCAAATTCCAAAAGAGAAATTGCAGGAGTCGCTGTTCATTGGAGAATTGGCTCTTAACGGAGTTTTGAGGAAAGTCAGGGGGATACTTCCGACTGTTATTTGCGCGCGTGACAATGGATTTAAAAAGGTTTATTTACCGGCTTCGAATGCGGACGAGGGAGCGCTGGTCGAAGGGATTGAAATTATTCCCGCATCAAATTTGCGGGCTTTGATCGATCATTTTTACAAAAATAATTTGCGTCCGCATAAATACTTTTCCACAATTTGTGCACAACGTGATTCGATTTACGATTTTAAGTTTATAAAGGGCTTGGAGCGGGAGAAGAGAATTTTGGAAATGGCCGCTGCGGGAAAACATCACGTCTTAATGCATGGGCCGCCCGGGTCCGGAAAAACTTTGTTGGCCAGGACTTTTCAAACTATTTTGCCGGATCTGGACAAGCAGGAATCGATGGAGGTTACTTCGATATATTCGGTGGCCGGACTGTTGCCGGAAAGGGTTCCGCTTGTGAGAAGCGCGCCATTTCGTGAGATTCATCCTTCCGCCACTGAAAAGGCGATTCTCGGTGGGGGCTCCGTCAATTTGAGTCCGGGAGAGATAACTTTGGCGCATAAGGGAGTTGTGTTTTTTGATGAGCTTTCGGAATTCCCGGTGAGCTTGATTGAATCACTTAGGAAGCCTTTGGAAGATGAAACGATTACCATTCAAAGAACCGCGAATAAGACTGTTTTGCCCGCGGATTTTATTTTTATCGGGGCAATGAATCCGTGTTCGTGTGGATTTTATGGTGATACCGAGAAGGCTTGCAAGTGTACGATGGCGCAAATTACGAGACACCAAAAGAAATTGTCCGGACCGTTTCTGGACAGGATTGATATCTTTGTGCCGATGCAGAGGATTAAGTTTGAGGAGGTTTTGAAAAGGAGGGATAGTGAAAGTTCCGAGAGTATTAGGGTGCGCATAGCAAAGGCGCGTAAGCTGCAGATTGAGAGGCAGGGGAAGGTAAATAGCAAGCTTTTCGGTTCGGAGCTGCGAAAGTATTGTGTGCTGGATCGGGATTCCAAAGAGCTGCTGAAAGAAGCTACTTATAAACTACATATATCGACGAGAGGGGTAATCAAAATCGTGAAGATTGCGAGGACGATTGCGGATGCGGAAAATGCGAAAGACATTCGCGTCGAGCATGTGGCGGAGGCGATTCAGTATCGGATCCTTAGTTTACATTGATGACGGATGCCCCGATTTTTTGAGGTGTTTCCGGCGAGGCGAAATATGGATAGAAGAAATTGACCCAAAGAAGTACGCTCCACGTAATTACAAGCAAAACGGCAGAGAGAGTATAAGCCCGGACCAATGTGTGAATCCAAGTTTTTTTGTTTTTCTTTGGGAATTGCATCTTAATTTGTAAAGAATTTCAAGAATGCTCTGGTCGCCGGTGTGTTTGGCTTGAATGAAGGGCCAAAGTTCTTTAAGTATCCGTGAGCGTATAAAGCTTCGACTGCATAATATGCAGAATGTGTGCGTGGAACGTCTGCGAAATGAACACCTTCCCCTTCCTTTTCGAATGGAAGGTCTAGAGCTTCTACAAGTACTTGCGCCACTTCACCTCTGGTTATTTGATCTGCCGGTCTGTAGTTCTTTGAAAGTGTGATGTAGCCGTTGTTTAATAGAGTTTGCAAGTAGTCTGCATACCATTCGTCTTTATCGATATCCGTGTAGTATGAATTGCCGCCTTTTTCCACTTCCAGTCCCAGCCACTCGACGATTAATTTTGCAAATTCAGCTCTGTTTAATTTGCTTTGAACCGGCAGCACAAGGACATTGCTGAACGCATAGATTGTCTTGTCCTTTTTTACAGCTTTTAATGCAAAAACGTGTGAGAAAGGATCTTTTAATGCATCCGGACTGAACGATACGGATGGATTTAACGGGTCTATTCCAGCGGTGTCAAATCGTTTCAAGATTTCCAGGTCAGACATCTTAAACGAACCTGTGTAGTAGCTTAGAACATCGTCTTCCAGGACGTATTCGCGGTAGTCGTATACTTTGTCCGGGAATGCGCTTGCATTGCGTGAATGAAGAAGGTAATAGTCAAAATCTTCTCCCAGGTTTACCGGAAGGGTTAGGCTAATTCTCCCGCCATCAACCTGCGTTATATAGAGATCTTTGAGTCCTTCGTTTTCAAAGTCGACTACGCCTTTTGTAAAGTCATTATTCTCCGGGTTTGCATCTTCTTCGTTATCGAGATCGACTCGGAAAGTAATCATTTCCCCGTTGTGTTTTTTATCGACGTATACGTTGTATCCTCTTAGCACTACTTCGTCATCATATCCGAGTGTGAATTGATGTTGTTCCGGTGACACTTTTACCGCGTACCTTTGCTCGCCTGAAGAAAGAGTCATAGAAGCTTCTTTCATTGGGCGTCCAAGGTTCTTTACGGTTACGTCTGCAACATAGTGAGAATAGTCTTTGTATCTGTCTGAATCTGCGACTTTTGTTAATTTAACGGATTGGATAGTAATATCCGCTTCCAGCGGACCACTATGGAATACCGGGATTTCGGCCTTGAGATGATCCGGGAGCATGATGTATACAGCCACCATTATCGAAGCTCCGATTATTATTCCTCCAAGGATTTCTAAAAAGTGAAATACTTTTCTGTTCATTTTTATTTTTGTTTTATCAGGGAATTATACCAGAAAATGGAGCGGGATTCAATCCCTAAGATGAGCGATACTCGCTTTTTTCGCGAGCGAAAGCTATCACGCCCTCCCAGTCCCCTTGTCCATCCGGATGGTCTTTTAGAATTTTTTGAACGGATTTATATAATATAGTCCATCCTATGGTGTCGAGCTGTATTTTTTCCAGAGCCTCCATGGTTCTGTAAGATGGTCGAATATCGTTTTCCAGCATGTTTCCAAAAATCTTCATCGCGCCACTTGCACTTCGCCTGTATATCAAAACTTTATTCGCGTATAGGTCGTATACTCTTTTCCACTCATCTGTCGGCAGAAGTTCCTTTGCGAATCGTCCTCTTAAAAAGAAAAATATCATCCAGTATCCATTGGGGTCGAGAGATAGATTTTCCAGGGCGGTTATCATTTTATCATCCGCTGAAATTCCATATTCCATCATTGTTTTGAAAATGGCTTCTATGTGCCCTGCCCTGGGAGTCTTTTTTATTAAATCTATAAATTTATCTTTGACACATCCGACGTCTGTCAATTTTGCGTCTTTTAGTACATCAAGTCCTACTCGCATGCCCGCCGGTCCTTTTGCGCTTTCAACCAATGCTTTTACTCTCAAATAAACTCTGTCCGGTAATCCTATCTTGTAGTTTCCAAGCAACTTACAATACCCTCTAAATCCTTCTCCTGTTTGCACCCTGAGAGCACGATCCGTCAAAGTTTTCTCTACATATTCGGACCCTGCCATTTTGTGTTGCAATCTTGCGTCTATCAATGCTTTTATGTCGCTCGGTGTTTCACAAAATCTCATCCACTTCCTCATGATGTAGTAGCTTGGCTCAACATTTTTTCGACGCATTTCTATGTAAAGTTGTACGCACTCATCTGCATTTGCCGCGCAATTGAATCTGTCTAGATATTCCCTTGCGGCCAGGATTTGGCTTCGAACATTTTCTATTGTTTCCGCCACAGAATCCGCTCCTCGACCGGCGGCGCGGTCTGCCATTGTTAATACATCCACATCTTCGCAATATATTTCGCTATCATCGTTTCCATTTTCTTCTCTTAAATCTTCATTTATAAATGGATATTTATGGAAAAATTCGTTTCCGTGTTTAGTTCCCTCCAGCGCCCCATACATTTCCTGATTTGTCTTTTGATAGCAGGTGATGAAACTGTTAAAAATTTGTACCTTAAGTATGGGCTGTCTGGGTCTCTCTCTCCCATTTGCGGTTCGTAGTCTGGCATTTATTGTTTAACTAAAGGAGCAAAAGCTACCATTTTCGTATCGAGAGAGTCAATTAAAAGAGCCCCCCCGCTTAGCGGGGGGGCTCTTTGTTGTAAGTTTATACTTGAGAGCGGATCAGATTCTACATACCACCTGAAGCTGACGCAAATGTTAGAGTAGCTGCATTCAACTTAACTTCTGTACTTGACTGTTTAACCCAGAAGACACCATTTGTAGTGCCGTCGTTCCAATCGAAGTCTCCAGGCTCATCACCTTCGCCAAGACTGGATTGTCCTGCTGTACCTAAGTTGCCAAATTTAACAAGAAGTGATCCGTTTGCGGCGTTAGCTACGTCTGCACGCAGGACATATGTCTGAGATGAATTTTCAATGACTTTGTCGTATCCGGATGTGGTCCAGTTTGCCCAGTTTTCTACAGTGGAGTCATCTTCACCAAATCTTACTATACCTTCTGTCAACCATTGGGGTGTCAGAGCGTAGGCAGGATCAAGGTCTTTCATCTTTGGATAAAGCTTAACGTTCGTGAGACTTACACCATTCTTAAGGAACGTAATATCCATGTTATCGATCGTGAGAGCATTCTCGCCTGTATCGGCAGGGTTGTTTGCAGCGTTTACTATGAATTCACCAATTATCATTCCAGAGGAAGCTGAAGATGCTCCTTGCGGAGAAGCGGCTCCTGCCGCGATTGTTGGCTTTGTGTTGTAAACGTACATAGGGTTACCAACGGCCTTTCCGGATACTACGATTTCCGCCCCGGATGAAGCTCCTACGGCTTTTATATCGTTAGCGCCAAGTACTGATAACGCTGGGGTTGTCCCTGAAACAGATGCTTGCTGGCTGCTGAGGATGTCACCTTTAACTACTAGGTTGATTGAGGTGTTTGCAGGCACGTTGATTGAGGTATTCCAAGTTACGTAACCAGCATTGTTTCCGTTCGACTGTAGGGCAAATTTGCCTATTGAAATACCGTACAAATCGTTTTCCACGTCTAGGGAGAGCGATGCCAGAGCAATGTCGTCAAGGTTTTCGTCGTTGCGAACTGTAAGTTCTTTAATAAAGATATCTTCTTCTGGAGATGCGGTAACTTTTATCTTTAGCATTTTATTCTTCGATGAACCCGCAACCAGGATGTCGCTAGCCGGATTGTCGGTGGCGGTAGTGATTGTCAATGAACCAGTTGCTACTGGTATTGTGTTTGGTATTGTGTTTAAGTAATTGTACAGATCACCAACTACGAATCCGAGCCATTTTGGTTTCACAAAATCTTCCGGATTGAATGGGAATGCCGGACCGGTTGGGTCATAATTGGCGAGGCCTTCGGCTATGTCATATGCTCCGACTAGGTCCAGAGCGGATATGTAAGCATAGTACCAAGCATCTTCCGGAACATCTATGAATGGAAAAGCCGGATTATCCTTGTCGAGTGGAAGATCTGCGCCCTTTGCGATTACTGTGCTGGTTTCAGCTTTGTTTATATAATTGCCTGGGCCAAATGTTCCATCTACATATCCCGCCATGATCCCGTTATGATTGGCTGTCTCAGCTAAAAGTGAACACCAACTGCCTTTAGGAACATCCGGGAACGTAGCGGCTTCCGGAGTATATGGACTTCCAAGCATATTGTACTGACCTAGTTTACTAAGAAGGTCACATCTTGTAACATAACTGTCTTGTGATGGTTTTGGTTTGTATATTTTTCCACAACAGATGACGTCTACTAGGTTCCTGATGTGTTCTTGGTCACCAAACATAGGCTCCTCGTTTGATAGACTTGTATTACAATCAGCAGGCTGGTGTTTCATGTCACACTCAACTAGTTCATTATAACTATCCCTGTATTGTAGGTTTTGACAACTTCCATCCGTAGAGCTGTAATATGATGTCCATCCATTTATTTGTCCTGCAAAACATTTCTGATAGTCCATATCGTTACAAATTTCGTATGCGTTCTTTTCGAGCTGAAAGTCCTCTGAGCCGTAGAAGTCACCGATTTCTCCAAAGCTTAGGAATTCACATACTGAAATTGGTTCGGAAGTATATGTCACTGGTTCTCCCGTATACGGTTCCCCCGTATATGGTTCCTCTCCTGGCTCGTCAGGTTCCTCTCCTGGCTCGTCAGGGGGAAATGCTCCTGGTTCTCCGGAGTATGGAACAAGTCCTGCCGGAAGTGTACATTTGTCCCCTACCGGTGAGTAATTTTTGTAGTAGGGATTGCCGTCACTAAATTCACATGGGCCTACACAAGCAGCTTTTCTTGCCCGGTCAGCGATTACTGACCCGGAGGTAAAGCCTCCGTAGCTCGCACAAGCGGATGTCTGTCCACCTTTTTCACCCGTTAGGGAAGACACACAGTATTTCGCTTCAGCATTCCATTCGCATCCCGGAACACTTGCGCAACAGTCGTCTGAGAATCCGCCCAGGTATTCAGGGGTATTTGGAGTTCCCCATTCACATACCGGGCATGTGAGTTGGACGACTACTTCGTCGCTTCCACCTCCGCCTCCTCCGCCTCCCATGCCTGGAAGACCGAAGAATTTTCCTTGGAATAGATCTCCTGAAGTAGCGTAATAAGCCACACCTAAGATGAGACCCAGCGCCAGGAGTCCAAGAACTACTTTCTTAAACATTTTTGTTTTTGGTTATTTTTGTTTTTATATGTTAATTTTTTTTGATTTCTATTTTTATTATAACATACGAGGGGGGAATGTCAAGGATTGTAGATTAAAAATGCATATGAGGATCTAATAAATCTCGCGATGTTTTATGTTATAATTTAACAGATCGGCAGCCCCAAACGGTTGGGGTTCTACAGGTTGAAATTGGGCGGCTTTTGTTTTTACACAAATGATATGTCAAGTGTGCAGATTTAGTGAATTACTTTGCGAATTTACGATAGTAATCTGCTTTATTGAAATCGCCTACCTGGTTGCAGCTATCTACCAGATAATCAAAGACATCGTCGAAGTTGGGGTTGAGTTTGTAGAAAATTCGATATTTTTCCTGTTCTTCCGGGGATCTGGCGGCGAGGTCGAGCTTCCAGGCCCAACATGTTGGGACGAGATCGAGGTATTTTTCGAGGATTTCTATAGATTTTTTGTAGCTGGCGGCTTTGTTAAGAGCGGCGCCCCAGGCGCGGAGGATGTGGGGATTTGTTGGGGCGAGCGAGGCTGCTTTTTCGTATGAATTGTTGAAATCTACGCCCTCGCGAGCCTGGATGTTCCCGAGGTAGTAATAATAGTAGCTGTCGTGGCCGGTATATTCGCCTGCGAGGTCCAGGTATGTGTGGGCTTTTTCAAAATTGTCCGCGAGTGACGCGATGTTGGCGGTTGTGTACGAGTAGTGGCTTTGGTGTGGGTAGATATTTGCGGCTTTTTCAAATGGAGCGATTTTGAAGAAGTAGTCTGCGCGTACGAGTTGGACGTTGTGCGCAAGAATTGTGAATGTTGAGAGTGCCGATATTAAGAGGATTGCCACAGCTTTTGATGTGTCGTATTTGAGGAATTTGAAGTCGTATTCCGTGCGTTCGGGCAGGTTTATGAGGATTATGGCGATAAAGAACCATAAGTACATATAGTGAGTGACCATTGAGAAGCCGAATTGGTTTGCGATGAATAATGCGACTATGCCGGCCAGTACTCCCGCTGTGAAGCGGTCTTTTTGTTTGAAGCCGATGATGAATACCGTGATGAGAAGTGCGAGGTAAAGCGCGAGGCCGACAAAACCTGATGAAACTAATGTGTCGAGGATTTCATTGTGCGCTCGATCCGCGAAACTGCCGATGTCTTCGACTTCGAGAAGGGCCGCTGGCGCGTATGCCGGAAATGTAATGCCGAATGTATCCGGCCCATATCCAAGTATTGGGCGATCCAAAGCTTGCTCGATAACCGCAGGCCACATGATGAGTCTGGATTCGATCGAGCGCATGTTTTCGCCTTCGAGAACGATTCTGCTTAGGACGGGGTTGTCGCGTATGAAGCTATTGGAACCGTATATGTTAACAAGGAATAGCGTAAGGACGGCAACCAGGATTGTCGCGAGAGTCGCGCGCAGGATCCGCTTTCGTTTTTTTATAACCGCCAGTGAAAGGATAAAAAACACTATTGCCGCGAACAGCCCCAAAGTCGCTGCGCGACTCAGGGTCAGAAGCATCAGTACCAGGAATAATATGAGTGCGAGGACAAAAAATACGCGGTATTTTTTGGCCGTTGTTATAAGCGCCCCGACGGTCAGTGGGAATATCATGATGAGATAGCTTGCGAGATAGTTTGGATGGCCGAGTGGAAGGAAGGCGCGGCCGAGAAATTTGTCGGTATCCCAATAGTTGAGGAATAACGGAAAGTGGTGCTTTAGAAGTCCGATCGCGGCCGCCAAGGCCGCGCCCAAAATCGCTACATATATGTATTTTTTGAGCTGTCCCCTATCCCGAATAGTAGCCACCAACATAAAAAAGAAAAGTCCATAATGCAGGAATGTGTATGCTCCCTGCAACCTGTAGTATGCGCCGAAGAATGCGAGTTCGGGCGCGACTGAAAGGAGCGCCGCGAGCAATATCGCGAGGAAATATCCGCCGATCAGATACCATAGAAATTTGTATTTTCCGAGGTTTGGCAGTGAGATTTTTCGCTCGTAAACCAATTTGATCACAAAAAAGAACATTCCGACCCAAACCAAAGATCTGAACACCGGCACCTTGATGAATTCGAAAGAGACATTAAGCTGTGGAGCAAACACCAGGGGGACCAAAAGTACCGTTAGAAGCAGTGAAAGTTCAAGACCGAAATTGTACCACTTTGCGTTTGATTTCATATGGTTTTCCACTATAATAGGTGCCTGCCGAATATTATACAGGAAAATGCCAAAATTTATCATACGAGGAGGGAAACCATTAAATGGAGAAGTCTTTATCAGCGGATCAAAGAACGCTGCTCTCCCGATATTGTGCGCAACACTTTTAACAGATGAAGAATGTGTCATTTCAAACGTTCCGGATATCGCGGATGTGAAGTCGATGCTGAGCATTTTGAAGACACTTGGCGCAAAAGTTTCGTATGGAAACGAAACGGTAAAAATCCGGACTTTATGCGTAAATCAGAAAAATATTCCGAGTGAAGCAATCTGTAAAATGAGAGCTTCCATTCTACTTCTAGGTGCTCTGATTGGACGGTGCAAGGAAGCGAAAATTTCATTTCCCGGAGGATGCGTCCTCGGAAAGAGATCCGTATTTGCGCACACGGCAACTTTATCTGAACTTGGATGTGAAATATTGGACGAGACTCGAAATTTACATTTGAAAGCTTCCGCGCTTAAAGGAACCAAAATCATAATGCCGGAGCTCAGTGTAACGGCAACCGAAAACCTTATTATGGCATCCGTGCTTGCGGAAGGCGTTACGAAGGTTCACCTCGCGGCGGCCGAACCGCATGTGCAGGACCTTTGCAATATGCTGAACAAAATGGGCGCGAAGATTTCCGGAATTGGAACGAATGCTCTTACCATTGAAGGTGTTTTAAAACTTCATGGAGTTTCGCACTCTATCGTCGGTGACTACTTGGAGGCTGGAACTTTTGCTATTTCGGGAGTTATTACGAAAGGAAATATAAAAGTTACTCGTTTCAATCCCGATCACCTGGACAGTTTGTGGCAAAAGCTGCGTGAAATTGGCGCCGACTTTACACTTGGGGAGAATTTCGTTGAAATTCGTCCCGTGAATGAGCTTAAGGCCGCCAAGATTCTCAGAACCGCCGTTTATCCCAGTTTTCCAACTGATTTACAAGCTCCATTCACAGTTCTCCTTTCTCAAGCAAATGGAGTTAGCAAGGTTTTTGAGACACTTTTCGAGGGCCGCTTAAATTATCTTTTTGAACTCGAAAGAATGGGTGCGAAAATGGAATTTTTAAATCCTCATCAGGCAATTATCATTGGCCCAACTCCTCTAAAAGGCGCACCGATCTCAAGTTGCGACATCAGAGCGGGCGCGGCAATGGTTGTTGCGGCTTTAGCCGCTTCCGGTGAAACCGAGATTTCAAACGTGTACTACATCGACCGGGGATATGCCGATTTGGATGAAAAACTTCGAGCCCTCGGCGCGGATATTACTCGCCTAAATAGAAAGAATCCTGATCGAACACAAGGTGGACTCGACCGCTTCGATCATTCCGATAGATTTGCACAGCATCAAACCTCTGCAGAGTCTCAGAATGCGGATGGCTAAACTTGTTTCCCTCTCCGCACTGAATCACAACCGTCTCCGGCTGTACTTCTTCTAAGTATTCTGCCGAAGACGCCGTTCTACTTCCATGGTGCCCCGCCTTCATTACATTCGCTGTAAGATCAAATCCCGCTTCGATCTGCTCCTTTTCTACCTCAATTTCCGCATCCCCGGTAAGCAGGATTGCGTTTCCACCGTATATGAGACGAAATACGATCGATGCGTTGTTTGTGTTTTCGATGTGTTTCCCGAGGATACTTTCCACCGGATATACAACATCCGCGTATACGTCGTTTCCCAGGTCAAAATCCTGCCCGCTTTCCGCGATCAGGACCTCTTTTTCGGCTATGAGATTCGTGAATTCCTCATAGTATGATCCGTAGCCTTTTGCGCCCGTTATGAGTACCTTTTCAACGTCGTATCTTTTGAGCACAGGAACAAGCCCATTTATGTGATCCGCGTGCGCGTGCGTGAGTACCAGGAGATCGATCTTTTTCTCGAAAAACGGCATAACATCCGACATTTCCGTGAGCACTTTGTCGTCAGGTCCGCCGTCCACTAGAATGAACTTCGAATTTGGCGTTTGAATAAGTATGGCGTCGCCCTGTCCGACGTCCAGGAAATATACGTGAAGCAGCCCGTCCGGAAGAGAG
>JAHKBB010000141.1 GCA_018826445.1 Patescibacteria group bacterium
GTGGATTCGATACAGGTTGAGCATACGCCTGTTGAATCCGCTGCCGCTAAACAGTCTGTCGGAATGAAATTCGGAGAAGAAATCAAGGATGGAGACATGGTGTATAAAGTGAGTGGGTAATCTTCAAAAAAAGGCTTGAAATAAACATGTTCGCCTGGGTTGACGGTTGTGTGTTTTTGTGGTAGAATTACAGATGAATGGAGGCTTAATATATATAAAAATATAAACAAAAATTTTCTAACAAATAGAAAAATGAAAAAAGCATCTTATTTTCGCCATGCCGCTCTTTATGCGGTTATTGGAGTGTCGCTTTTAACTTTGGCTGTTTTCACCGGAAGTGAGTATATAGCTTCCCAGACGCGCGCGTTGGTAGGTGTTGATGAGCCTATTGATGTAAACGCCGTTAATTTCAAGGGGAATCCAAATGGAAACTATGCCGGATCCGTCTGGGATCCAGCCGGGGACAACACCCAAAAAGCTCTGGCCCATCAGGGTATTGTTGTTTTTTACAAATGGAACAAACCCGGGTATGGAGACTACTATCAGACAGCGAACATGGGAGCCAGCACCACCCTGTACAAAACTGTTCATAGCAGTGAAGTCGTCCATTGCGCAAACGGAGCGACCGTTGAAGGGCCGCATAACGCACACTTGGCATATAGTCCAAGCATTTACGGTATGTATGACGGACCGGGGCATTATTGGTGTTCTATGAATGGAACAGCCATTGATCCTTTACCGGGACCTGAAAATGGTAAAATGATGCCCGACCTGCACAATACAGATCCCGTTTTGAGATTTGCGCTGCCGGACGGAAGTAGTTATCACAAATCCGCAAGCACGGGCGCATTTGTGCAATGCCGCGCATACGCGGGACCATATACCGAAGCAGATGCAACCAATTATCATTCCAGCGGCGAAAAAGGAAAGAATATTCATTATCATTGTTTGAGTTTTGAAGGAGGATATTTTATAGAGCCCGAGGCCGCACCTGCTCCGAGCGCGCCTTACGACACCGTGAATTTTAGCTATTCTTCGACAACATGTTCCGCCGGCGATGCGAGTTGCGGCGGAGCGGGAACATACGGCACAGGGGCTTGTTCAAAAGGAACTTTTTGGTGTCAAACAGCGGATCCAACTATAAGATATTGTAATTCAAACCCTTATTGTGAGTCATCTCACTTTGTGGCTCCGGGTCCTAGCTGGACGATAGGCGTTCCCACGAATCTTCGCATTATCGGGGTAAAAGCAACCGGTTTTATGTTGACCGAGTCTGTGCCTGTTACGGCTGATTTTGCGGCTACAGGTACCGGTATTCCTTATGGACAGGCAACTTTGACCGTTCAGATTGCTCAAGACACTTCATTTGCTACGGCTTGGACAAGGCCTTCCGGCACCGGATATGTCACCGCTATTGGTGATACTGTAAATAGTTATATAAACGATTTTCCTGCAACCGGAACTTTTTATTGGCGGGCAAAGATGTCTTTAGGGACTCAAGAGAGTGCTTGGACATCTTCTCCATATGGTTCTTTTGTTGTTTGTGCCGCTGGTAAGACGTGGGATGGAACAAGTTGTGTAATTACAACAACTGCGACTTGCGCTTTGGGACTCACTTTGAACGATAACAAGACATTGTATAATAAAGGGGACTTCGTGAATTATACTTATTCATGTACTCCGGCGGGAACGCGTGCCGCAAGTGTCACTGTTCAAGTGGTAAGCCCGGATGGCACTGCTACTACATACAACACCGGCACGAATATCGATACTTCAACGATGGGATTTTCAACATCTAACTTGCCTGTAGGAATTTACACACTCAGAGCTTGTCTTAGCGCCGCTTGTACGAGTGGTGTAGCGTCAGTTAGTTTTACGATTGGGGCGGCAACCGCTACAGGATCGTGTAATTATGACGGGGCTTGTAATAATGGTGAGACTGTAGCGTTATGTCCTTCGGATTGTGGATCCGCTACAACGACTTGTGATGGCGACTCCGTCTGTGAGCCTCCTGAAACGGCTAGTAATTGCCCTTATGATTGTGTATCTGCAACTACTAGCGTGTGCGGTAATGGGACTTGCGAATCCGGAGAAACTCTTGCGACTTGTCCGGCGGACTGTTCGACTGGAACTACGACTACCGTAGCTGTTACGTCCGGACAATGTAGTATTGGAAGCATCTGTACAAGCTCCTCTTGGTGTAACAACGGAAGACAATGTTATTACCCGGATGGGAATTTGACTTGTGTTTCATGGCAGAGCTCATGTCCAACTGGAACGAAATATTGTTCTCCCAGCGACACGAATTGTATTGAACCGGGTACCTATGGTTCTCTTGATGGTTGGTGTAAAGACGGAATGGAATGTTTTGATGGAAATAAAAAATATTGTCAGGCTTATTCAAATAGCCCGATGACCATGAGTACTTGTCCTGCCGGGATGAAACTCTGCTCTCCAAATGACTCCAACTGTATTGAGCCTGGTGAGTATGGGCCGGATAATGGATGGTGTCGTGATTCTATGGAATGTTTTGTGGACGGCAAAAAATTCTGCCAGCCTTGGACTCGTGGTGCTGGTGGAATGATGGATCAAACAACCTGTCCGGCTGGATCAAAGCTGTGTTCTCCGAACGATTACAATTGTATTGAGCCTGGAGCCACAGGCAGTTTGGACGGATGGTGTAAAGACTCGATGGAATGTTATTCAACTAATGGAAAAGTGAAATATTGTCAGGCTTGGGATCATAGTGCTACAGCTACAATGGCCGGTGCCGCTATGAATCCTATGACATGTCCCGCAGACTATCCAAATATGTGTCGCCCTGACGATTCTAATTGTATTGAATTAGGTAAGACAGGACCGGCAAATGGATGGTGTGCCGGAGGTTCAAAACAATGCTATGTAGATAATGGTGTATATTGTGCCGCGTGGAACGGCGAATGTCCTTCCGGATCCAGCGTTTGTAGAAGCGGTGACACAAACTGTGTCGAACCCGGCAAGTATGGATCAAACGACGGATGGTGCGGAGGATCCAATGTGGCCCCTTGTTACAAGAATGATGGTTCCGGCATGTACTGTGCTACATTCGACAATACCGGAATGTGGGCTTGGGAAACCGCCAAGTGTCCTACCGGAACGAGCAGATGTCGCGCCGACGACACTTATTGTTTGGAATTGGGGGAAACGGGACCTTCAAACTCATGGTGTGCCAATGGAATGAGTCAATGGAATGATGACGGAACCGTAACCTGTGTTTCTTCATCCGTATTTATGACGGGGGCGGTTACCGAACAGGCGACGACGGCGGTTGCGGTGGAAGAGAAAGAAGTTTGTATTCAAGTTTTAACTCCCGCTTATAATCCCGCCACAAACAAATGCAAGACCTATTCGACTCCTTGTAACATCCCCGAAGGATGGGAAAAGCTGGGTACGAAGAAACTTTGTGTGGATGGAGCGGTTTCCGATGCCAAGCAAATTGAGGATAGCGCGGATGCTATTTTAGCGACTTTGAAGGGTGATAAAGAGTACATGAAAGATCTTTTGTATCAACTATACAAAGTTGATTCTGCCGTTGACGGAGCGGTTGAAACAGAAAATCTTTTAAATAAAAGTTTAGAAGCGGTAAAGCAGATAGAAAAACTTGCGAAGGATTTTAAAAAGAACAAGAAATACATTCAGGAACAGCTTCAGGTTCTTCATCAAAAGACAATGACCGACATCGAAACTGGAATGACTAAACTACGTTCTTATATTAAGTTCGCTTTGATAGAGGAGGAAGTTGAGATGGACATCGCAATGTACGAAGACGAGCTACGTTATGCGGACAGAAAGTCTGATTTCTACGACGAATTGGCAGGAAGCGTGGGTCAGCTCAAGGGTCTTTTGAAAGCCGCGAAAAATCAGAGAGGCGAAGGTATGGACAGATTGCTTTCTCAAATTAAAGCGGCTCGAGAAAAATTAAGCGCTCTTGTTTTTGATCAACGTGAAGGTCAAAAGAATGAATTTGTCGAAAATACGATAGATAAGTTTGTGGAGTCTTTGGAAAAATTCCAGGATGCTGTGGACGATAATACGGCTCGCTTTACACTTAATCTTTTGGGGAAGTACGAGCGGCTCGTTGGCGATCTCGAGAATTTGTATGCAAAAGATCCATACAACCCGGATGTTATGAATATGGTGGACAGGGGTCTTGAACTGCGTGATACGCTAGCATCCAAATTATCTTCCGGGACGCCCGATTCAGGTAAAGACATTGGGGATATGCTTGCTGAGAGATTCAGTTCTGCACTTGTAGACAAAATCGTTAACACTGTTGTCGATAAGCTTACCGACAAAATGACTGTAATGTTGAACGAGAAGATGCAAGACCTGGCTGTTAAGATCGCCGAACTTACAACTGTAACCACAGAAAAAGTCGCGCAAAGTCTTTCAAACTTGACTGCTGTAGCTGAGGCTCAAAGAGACAAGATCGTTGAAGCAAAAAATAACATTCTTGAAAACGTTAAGAAAGCGGAGGGCTTACTTGCAAAAGCAAAGTTGCAGACACTCGCTTCTCAAAAACTAAAAGAAGTTATGGATCTTTCTTCAACAATCAACTGGTGTGGAGAAAAAGCTGAATCAGTTCAGTCAAAGATGAACAGTATGGCTTCCGCTTTGGGAGCTTTAAAACTTGAGGCCGGTGACATAAATACTTTAAAGGCTGAAGTTGAGGCTTTGGCTTCCGGAAACGATGAGGAATGTTACACGGTTGGAGCATCCAACTTCCGTGACACTCCTATGCACGAATGGTATTTCGAGCCGGCTCAATTCAACAGCAATTCCGGATACATCCGTGGATATGCGGACGCGAAAGGAAATTCAACAGGCAATTTCGGACCTGCGGATTCAACGCTAAGAATCGAAGCTTTGGCTATGTCAATGAGAATATTTGATGTTCCTGTCGGAAGTTCAGAAGCCCTGACTGTTGACGTTCATGGAGTTCCTGAGTGGGGAATACCTTATGTAAATGGATTGGCGGCAAGAGGCGCGGACTTCGATCCGAATATTGCTTGGAATCAACCAATTACCAGAGCGGAAGCCGCGGAACTATTCGCGGTTGCCGGCAGTGATTACATTTCACTTCCTTCGGCTGTGACTTATGCGGACGATTACAGCGATTATAATTCGTTTGCGGGTAATAAAGTTCAGACTTTGGCGGTTGACGCTCTTACAGAGTTGGAAGTTTTCCAAGGATATCAGGGAAACTTCAATCCACACAACCCACTACTTAGATCTGAGTTTGCTACCGTAAATATGAGATTGGTTAACAATCTTGGGTTGGAGTAAAAGTTTAATAACAAAAGGGCCCCCGCCACGGCGGGGGTTCTTTTTAACAATGTTTGAACGTATGTGCTCCTGTTGGATGTTTTAAAATATTAGTTCCGGTGTGAATTTTGCAAAAATTACTAGAAAACTTTTTATAAATTTTTCAGGGGATTTTAATGTGCTTTTGATATAAACGGTATGTCAATCTGTGGGGTCGAGGTGGTCCTGTAAACAGTTTTGGCAACTGACTTACTGGGGTTCGATTCCCCACGACTCCACCAAGATTGGCATCAAAAAGCCCCCTTAGAAGGGGGCTTTACTAATTCCGAGGTGCTGTAAACA
>JAHKBB010000013.1 GCA_018826445.1 Patescibacteria group bacterium
ACTTAGCCTCTCTATCTTCAAGCCGACTACTCTAACCAACTGAGTTACTGGCCCATGTTTTCAAAGTCCAATAAATAAAACTAAGCACTCTTTTTTCCAAGGTCATTTACGGCGTTCGCGAGACGTGACTTTCTTCGGGCGGCGGTATTTGGTGGAAGGATGTGCTTTTTGCAAGCGGTATCAATAAGAGAATAAGCCTCCCTCAGCGCCTTTTTAGCCTCATCCGATTTTCCCTCCTTGGAAAGCTCCAGTACCATCTTTACGGAAGTTTTCATCCGGGTCTTGTAAGGGAGTCTTTGCGCTCTCTTTTTTCTGTTTTGTTTCATCTGCTTAATTGCAGACTTAATAATCGGCATATTTCATTAGTTAATTTGCTCCAAGAATATATGAGAAGATGGACAAGAAGTCAAATTAAAGTAATATTAAGGTATGCGTAAAATTATCCTTGCTTCAAAAAGTCCGCGCAGAAAAGAACTTCTAACGGGTTTGGGAATCAAATTCAAGATACACGCCTCCACATACGAGGAGGATAAAACTTATGCTACCCCCGAAAAAACGGCTCTGATGCACGCCAAGCACAAGGCGAAAGATGTGGCTCAGCATTACAAGGACGCAATCATAATAGGAGTGGACACTTTGGGGGCATACAAAGGAAAAATCATTGGAAAACCAAAGGACAAAAAGGATGCGAAACGCATCCTGAAATTCCTGAATAATTCACGTCATGAGGTAATTAGCGGAATTTACGTGATTGACACAAAAAGCAAGAAAGAGGCCGGTGGGACCGCCGCAACTTACGTAAAATTTTGCAAAATGACAGATAAGAACATGGACGCGTATATCAACTCCGGAGAAGGGAATGACAAAGCCGCGGGATACGCGATTCAGGGAATCGGCTCTCTTTTTGTTGAAAAAATCGAAGGAGAGTACTTTAATGTAGTAGGACTGCCAATATTTAAATTGGTGAAGACGCTAAAAAGATTAGGTTTGGACTTGCCAAGCCTAATCCGCTAAAATGAACCTGTTTACATTAATATAAAAACTCATAGTAACCAAATCCCTTATGATTACCCTTAAAAAAATCATCGCTGAAGGAGTCATCGTTTGTTTGCTGGGCTCTTTACTTGCGGTACAGACAGCCCAGGCGGCAGCCATTCCTGTGATCTTAAAAGTCAGTGCGGTCCCAAGCACATTCAATCCAAAGAACGGGGAAAGCACCAACATCACATTCAATCTCAACACCACCGCGTATTACTCAGTTGCGGTCTTGGATAGTCCAAATGAGACATTGGTAAAAAATATTGTCTCGACAGAATATGCGCCCGGAAGTGGAGATTACACCGAGACGTGGAATGGAAAAACAAGCTCGGGAACATATGTAAGCGCAGGCCCGTACACAATCAAAATCACGGCAAAAAATTCAAGTGGTGAGGATATCGATTGGACTAAGGTGACGGTCGATTATCCGGCAACAACCCCGACACTGACAAAACCGACAATCTCGGGACTGACGGCAAGTCCAAAAACATTCGATCCCAAAAAAGGGGAAACTTCCACTATCAAATTTGACCTGGACAAAGCCGCGCTGTATTACGCGGACATTCTTAAAAGCGGGGTTGTCATAGATAATATTGCTCAGGGAGTAAGTGTCTTGAAAGCGGGAGAATATGCGGAAAAATGGAATGGACAAAATTTGTCAAACACATACGCGGAAGAAGGGTCATATTTGGTTAGGGTAAAAGCGCAAAATGACGCGGGTTGGGCGGATCCCGCTTACGCAGTCCTTTATGTGGACTATCCAACGGAACAAAAACCGCTGACAGGCGACGCGCCGGTTATCACAAACGATTACGCGTATCCAAATCCATTCACTCCCAGCAGTCAAAGCACAAAGATCTACTACACGCTGAATACCAGCGCAAAAATAACCGTATCGACGCTAAGCGGAACTGACACAAAGGTTCTAAAAGATTCAAAACTGGAAGGACCGGGAACATACTTCGCGGCATGGGACGGGAAAAACGCGGCCGGAACAGCAGTTCCAAACGGAAGCCACGTATACAAAATAGTAGCGACAAACGACGACGGATATGACGTGGAGTTAGGAACAGTAGATACCGCCGGAGGGGGAGTTGTCATTCCGGCAGCTGGAGTTCCGTACCTGTACAATGTATACGTTGACCCATATATATTTGATCCGGTGGATGAAGACGTGAAGATTTGCTACACGGTTGCCAATACCGCAAATATTTCAATTGCTGTAACGGATGGCGAAGTAATGATAAGAAAAGTACTGGACGGAACGCCGCGCGACAAAGGTACTTACTGCGAAACATGGAATGGCAAGGGGACTTCCGGAAGCTTTGCAAATCCAGGCACATACAACGTAAAAGTGTACGCAGAAAACAGCAAGGGCTCAGACGTGGCATTTACAATACTGCAGGTGAATCTGGGGCAATACTACACTCCGACAGACGCTCCGGATATCCTGGATGTTTCTATCGAACCGGACCCGTTCAATCCGGTATTGGAAAGCGAGGCAATGATCTATTACCAAATCAACAAGAAAGGGGCAATCAATCTCACAATCGAGGATCTTGCCGGTAATCACAAGAAAACACTTATCGATGGAATTGTTAAAAATCAAGGAACGCATTGGGTCAAATGGTACGGTGAAGATAAATTTGGAAATCTTTTGCCGGGAGGTGAATACAGGGTAAAAGTTGAAGCGTGGAATGTATACGGAATGGATATATACAGGAAGAAATTCTTTGTAGGTCTTGGAGGTCCGGGAACCGTGATAATCGCGCCGGGCAATATGTGCGCGGGGTTCAGCGACGTAGCGATAGGAAGTCCGTACTGCGATGCAATTACCAGAATGAAACAATATGGAATTTTCTCGGGATATGATGACGGCACGTTCAGACCAAATCAGCCAATAAACCGCGCGGAAACGGTGAAGGTTATACTACTGGCCTTGAACAAAACGGTAATTGGACCGGACGGAACAAATTTAGGGTTCTGGGACGTCGATCCGTTCGGGTGGTATACATCATATCTCAGAACGGCAAGAGTCCACGGCATCATACACGGATATCCCGATGGAAGCTTTAAGGCCGGGAATACAATAAACAGAGTAGAGCTTCTAAAAATATTCTTAGAAGCTACCGAATTAAATATTCCGTACTGTAGCGGACAGCCATATCCGGATGTGCCAAATGATAATCCTTGGTACTTAAAATATGCTTGTTTTGTAAAACATTACAATCTCATAAGTGTCGATAAATTCGGACGGTTGAATCCGGCAAGCCCAATGAAAAGAGGCGATGTTGCGGATCTGTTCTACAGAGCGCAAATTCAGGGGCTGTTTGACTTTTTCCCGCTAAGTCAATACACATACTAAATCACTAACAAACAATAAAATGGCTAAAGGCAAGATTGGTGCTGTACTGGGTTTGCTTGCAGGTGCAGCTATTGGTGTGCTTTTTGCACCTAAGAAAGGAAAGCTCCTAAGAGGTAAGATCAAAGAAGAGCTGGACAAAGGAGGAACGGGAGTAGACGCTCTCAAAAATGCATTCAAGGGGCTGGGAGACGAGATCGTCGATACATGCAAGGATTGTTGTAACGATGAAGATGTTAAGAAAATGGTCAAGAAGGGAAAGGAAAAGGCGCATAGTATTGCAAAGAAGGGGATTTCCCGAGCCAAAAAAGGATTAAGTGAAAAACTAAAGACTCGAAAGAAAAAATGACATCTAAAAAAGACATGACAGTCGGCATCATTGGCGGCAACGGCAAAATGGGCCGCCTTTTTGCTGATTTCTTCAGAAGAAATGGCCTCAAAGTGCTGATTTCCGACCTGGACACAAAACTCACAAATGTAGAACTTACCAAAAAGGCGGACGTAGTAATAGTTTCCGTTCCAATCGACAAAACCGTGAGTGTGATCAAAAAAATTGCACAGTACGTGAAAAAGGACGCGGTTCTGATGGATCTGACGTCTGTAAAGTCGGAGCCGATAAAAGAAATGTTGAAATGCGAAGGTGAAGTTATAGGGTTGCACCCTATGTTCTCCGATGCAAATTGCGTAAAGGGCCAAACGATCATCCTTTGTCCGGCTCGCAGTAAAAAATGGCTTCCTTGGATAAAAAATTTATTCAAAAAACATAATGTTCTCATGCCGATTCTCAAACCCGAAGAGCATGACAAAATAATGTCGGAGACCCAGGGGCTTATTCATTTTGCGGATATTGCGTTCGGACATGCGGTGAAACAGTTAAAAATTCCAGTAAAAGATGTTCTGAAATACGCCAGTATGGCGTCTGACATCAAGGTAAGTCTTGCGGCCAGGGTGCTTGCTCAAGACGCGGGACTATACGGCAACATCCAGATCCAAAATCCACTAACTGTAAAAGCATTAAAAGAATTCGAAAAGTCAGTGGGGAAACTGATTAAAATCGTCCAAAAAAAAGACCTTGACGGATTCGAAAAATACTTCAATGAAAGTGCAAAATTCCTCGGCAAATACGCAAAGGAAGCGTACGACGAAACAAATTGGGTTATAGAACAGCTTCTCAAACGCAGGGGCAGGGTTACAAAAGCACCGGAAAAACTTCCACAAAAAGGTGATGTGGGTGTCATGGGACCAAAGTATACATATTCGGACATTGCGGCTCATAAGTTCTTTAAGAGGGATAAAAAAGCGTACTTCGACGACATAGCAGGTATATTTGAAGCCACTTCCAAAGGCAAAATAAAAATGGGACTTGTACCTATCGAGAACAACATGCAGGGTACTATTCGTGAAACGTTAGATGAATTATTCAAAAGCAAATTGCAGATCGTTAGGGAAGTAAAATTGCCAATTCACCACTGCCTCATTTCTTTGCACGAATCCGACCTCAAAAAGATAAAGAAAATATACTCACATCCACAGGCGATAAATCAGTGCGGCAGATTCTTGAAAAACAGATACAAAAAGGCGGAAATACTGCTTTCAAAATCAACGGCACATGCTCTGCAAAAGCTACTAGAAGAAAATGATACAGCAGTGGGCGTCATCGGCTCCCGTGAAGCCGCAGAAAGTCACGAACTCAAAGTCCTAAAAGAAAATATCGAAGACTCTCACGATAACAAAACAACATTCGTAGCCATTTCCAAAAAGGATAATTATGGGGTGGGGGACAAGACTTCGATTGCATTCTATTTTTCAAAGGATAAACCAGGGAGCTTGTTCGCGGTCTTTAAAATTTTCGCCGAAGCAAAAGTCAACATGACCAAAATTGAATCCAGGCCAAGCCGCAAAGAACTTGGGGATTACATATTTTTTCTGGACTTCGAAGGAAACATAAAAGAGACAAAGATCAAAAAAGTTTTGATGGAAGTGGAAAAGACGGTTAAAGAGTTAAGAATACTTGGGTGCTATGCAAGCGAAAATTGATTTTTGGAATGTATGTAAGATAGATGTAAGATACACCCCCTAGAGTATGTATATCCTACATACATTGAAATTTTTGAAAATTTTACCCTCGCAGTTCACGCATATGGTCAACCCTTTTTTGGACAAGCTTCGCCGTTCCTATATCTTCGCGGTAGAAGACAGGGCCCTTGACGCTGTACAAAGCTGATTGGGCAAGTTTTTCGGCCTCACCCAAAGTATCCGCGATACCGACAAAAGCGACCGCACGTGATCCGCTTAGATAAAGACCGTCTTCCCGCTGGTCGACGGAAGCATAGTAAACTTTTACGCCCTCCGGAATCTCGCCAACTTCGATTTTGTCCCCTTTGCAAGGGTTGTCGGGATATCCGTTTGGAACTACGTACTTGCAAACCGTGGCTTTTTTCTCAAACTCGACATTTAGGTCGTTTAAAGTCCCGTTTATCTGTGCTTCGCAAACTTCAACAAAATCAGTCTTCAAAATCGGAAGAACGTTCAT
>JAHKBB010000014.1 GCA_018826445.1 Patescibacteria group bacterium
CAATGTATTTCTTTAACTTCTTGATCTTGTGAGATGCTTTTTCTTGTCCGGTCTCCACTTCAAATTTTACTTTAAATAGTTCAATTCGCGCTTCCCCTAATTCTTTCAGGAGGCTTTTTAGTGGTATTTTTTGTAGTTCTTCCAGGTCAACCATTACTTTTCATGTGTGTTAATAAATCTGCATTTTACTGGTAATTTTTGTGCTGCGCGTCTCATGGCTTCCTTTGCCAGATCTGTTTCTACACCTGCCATTTCAAACAAAATTGTTCCTTTTTTTGCCAGTGCAACGTAAAAATCCGGTGCTCCCTTGCCACTTCCCATTGGTACTTCTGCTGCTTTTCTTGTTATTACCTTATGCGGGAATATTCTAATCCAGATTTTCCCTCCTCTTTTTATATATCTTGTCATTGCTCGTCTCGCCGCTTCGATCTGCCTGGATGTAATTTCGCTTGTTTGCATAGCCTTTAACCCGTATTCACCGAAGCTTACAAGGGTTCCGCGTGTTGCAGTGCCTTTGAAGGCTCCTCTTCGTCTAAATTCTTTTCTATGTTTTTGCTTACGTGGCTGCAGCATTATTTCTCGGCTTTTTTAGTGGTTTTTTTAGGTTCTTTTTCCTCCCTTGGCTCCTCTACCGGCTCTTCCTTTTTTTTCTTGAATATTTCGCCTTTGTATATCCAAACTTTTATTCCAATTATTCCGTATGTCGTGTGTGCCGGGACCAGTGCATAGTCAATATCTGCTCTGAATGTGTGTAGAGGAATTTTCCCCTTCGAGAAAAATTCCGTTCTTGCGATTTCCACGCCGTTTAGTCTCCCCGACAGGAGGATTTTTGCTCCCAGAGCGCCCGCTTCTATTGCCTTGTCGATAGCCATTTTCGCCGCTCTTCTGTATGAGATTCTCTTTTCAACTTGTCTTGCTACGCCTTCTCCTACGATTTTTGCACTTAGCGCCGGATTTTTCACTTCTCGGATGTTGATCTCGAATCTGTCATCGAATTTTTTGTTTAATTTGTCTCTGAGTTTTTCGATTGCTGTTCCTCCACGTCCGATTATCAGTCCGGGTTTTGCTGTGTGAATGTTAATGATCACTTGATTTGCGGTTCTTTGGATCTCAAGATGAGAAATTCCGGCTTCTGTCAGATCTTTTTCGATAAGTTTTTCGATTTCCAGATCTTGATGAAGTAGTTTTGCGTAGTTTCTTTTTGTAGCGTACCACTTCGAGTTCCAGTCCCGAATCACTCCTATTCTAATTATATTTGGATTAACCTTTTGTCCCATAATACAAGTTGTGAATTAATTTTTTCATTGTCCTCGCCTTAACTTTGGCACTGTTTTTATGATTTAGTTTTCTTTTCAGCTTTTTCCTCCTTTTTCGGCTCCTCTTTCTTCACCGGAGCTTCCTTCTTTTCTTCCTGGACTCCTACTGTAACGGTTATATGTGACGATCTTTTTAGTATTGGGTGCGCACGCCCTCGTGAGATCGGGATGTGCCTTTTGTACATTGGGCCTTGAGTTACAATAATCTCTTTTATGTACAGATCATCCATATTTTGCTTGAAATTCGTTTCTGCGTTTGCGGCTGCCGATTTTACTACTTTGTGAAGAATCGCAGCTCCTTTCTTAGGTGTAAATTTCAATGTGTTTAACGCATCCGTAACTTTTTGATTACGAACCAAGTCAGCGATTAGATTCGCTTTTTTTGGTGAGATCAATTTGTATCTTAGGATTGCTTTCATGATGTGGTGGGAGCGCTCCGCGCTTCGCGCTATGCAGCTAGTCTTCCTCCGTGTGCTTTAAATTTTCTGGTAGGGGAGAACTCTCCGAGTTTATGTCCTACCATATTTTCAGTAATAAATACAGGTATATGTTGTTTCCCGTTGTGAACTGCGAATGTGTGTCCTACGAATTCCGGTGCAATAGCACTTCCTCTTGCCCAAGTCTTTATCGGTCTTTTTTGTCCCGTTGCGTTCAGCGCTTCTACTTTTTTTAGTAGTTTCGGGTCTATGTGTGGTCCTTTTTTGCTACTTCGCGACATAATGTTTGATTACTAGTGTTTTTCTTGGCAGAAGCGCTGTCGCTTTCTGCCGCTTTTGGCGCTTCGCCTCGCTTTGCTCGGCTTCGCGCTATTTCTTATTTCTATGCCTGCTTCTTACGATCCATTTATCTGTTGCTTTGTTCTTTCTCGTTTTCTTTCCTAACGCCTTTGCTCCCCAAGGTGTTTTTGGCGCCTTTAAACCGATTGGCTGATTTCCTTCACCACCTCCATGTGGATGATCCACGGGGTTCATTGCGGAACCTCTTACTTCCGGTCTTCTTCCCATCCATCTGGATCTTCCAGCTTTACCTATTTTAATATTTGAGTGCTCCGGATTACTCACTTCTCCCACTGTTGCGTAACATTCTTTTGGTACAAATCTTATTTCTCCGGATGGCATTTGTACCTGAGCGTGCTTTGTTTCCAGCGATACAACTTTTCCGCTTGATCCCGCGCTTCTTATCACTTGCCCGCCTTTTCCTTTCTTTAACTCGATGTTGAAGATTGGGAATCCAATGGGAATGTGGTTTAGCGTCATTCTGTTTCCGGGATATGCCTTCGCCTTTACCTTTGTTACCACTTCGTGTCCGATTTTTACTTCATTTGGCGCCAAATGATATCTTCTCTCACTATCCTTGTATTTAACGAGCATAATGTACGCGTTTCTGTTTGGATCATACTCAATTTCTTCTACGATTCCCGGTATATTTAGCTTATCCGCTCTGTTAAAGTCAACCATTCTGTATCTTCTTTTGTGGCCTCCACCTCTGTGTCTTACGGTGATGCGGCCGCTATTGTTTCTTCCTGATCCGCGTTTCATTGAAGTGGTCAGCTGTTTTGTTGGCGTTTTCTTGGTAATCTTCTCTTGGGCGTCTTTTGACATCCCTCTTCGTCCCGGTGTTGTTGGTTTGTACTTAATGACTGTCATTATGGTATTTAGATCTTATTAGTGTTGTCTTGGCAGGAGCGCTATCGCTTCGCGCTTGGCGCTCCGCCTTTCGGCTCCGCGCTTGGCGCTCCGCTTCGCTTCGCGCTTGGCGCTCCGCTTACGCTTCGCGCTTTGGCGCTCCGCTTCGCTTCGCGCTTGGCGCTCCGCCTTTCGGCTCCGCGCTTGGCGCTCCGCCTTTCGGCTTCGCGCTTTGGCGCTCCGCTTACGCTTCGCGCTGCTTAACGTTAATTTTATTAACATCTATAGCTTTTTCACCTTTGCGCAATGTGACGATTGCCTTTTTTAATTCAGGTTTCTTTATAAGTTCTCTTCTTTTCGCCAACATTCTCTTTTTTGGGTGAGTTTTAATGATTCTTATGGTACCAACTTTGGCTCCATATATCTTTTCCACCGCCTTTTTCACTTCAACTTTTGTCGCATCTTTCTTTACTATGAATACGTATTTAGAAATCCCGGCCAAATCTGTGGCCTTTTCCGTTACTACCGGTCGCGTGATTACTGTTAATTCACTCATAGGAATAGTTTTTCCATTTTATCTAATGCGTCTTTTAAAAATAAAACCTTATCGTACTTGATAAGGTCTTGAATATTTAAATAATTAACTAGAATTGTTTTTGTTGTCGTAATATTGCGTGCTGATTTCTCGAGAGATTCATGCTTTTCCGGAAGCACGAGCAGCAGGTCTTTCTCAATTGCCATTTTCTTGATCATTTCTATAAAATCCTTGGTCTTTGGAGTCTTCGCTTTATACTCTTCCAATGCCAAAACCTTGTTTTCTCTAACTTTTTCGGAAAGTGCGGAGAAAAGAGCCTTTCTTCTTTGCTTGCGCGGCATGTCTTTCTTCCAATTCCTTTCGTTTGTTGGTCCAAATACAACTCCACCACCTCTCAGGTTAACTGTTCTTAATGAACCTTGTCTTGCTCTACCCGTTCCCTTTTGCCTGAATGGCTTTGCTCCACCACCTCTTACGTCAGCTTGCGTCTTTGTGTGTGCTGTCCCAAGTCTCTTGTTTGAAAGTTGTCTGACTAAAGCCTGATGTACAAGATCTTTGTTGAAAGGGATGTCGAAAATGGAAGCATTTAGAGTTACTTCTCCTTTTCTTTCACCTTTCTGATTGTACAATGGCGCTTTAGGCATTTTTCTTTATAATGATTATTCCGTTTTTTCCTCCAGGGACCGGCCCTCGGAGGCCGATTAGGTTTTTTTCTATGTCTATGTATTCAACCTTTGTTCTTTTGATTGTGACTGTGTCTGTACCCATTCTTCCCGGCATTTTCTTGCCCTTAAGTACTCTTCCGGGTTTTGCACAGGCTCCTATTGAACCTGGTTCTCTGTGATGATGGGAGCCGTGTGATTCCGGTCCTCTTGAGAAATTATATCTTTTGATTACTCCTTGGAAACCTTTGCCTTTTGAAATTCCTGTTACGCGTACTTCTTCCACTTCTTTGAATGTTTCCAATGTCACTTTGTCTCCTTTTTTGACTTCTTCACCGTCTTCTGCTTGAAATTCTTTCAAATGCATAAACTTCCTGGTCTTTCGCGGCTTTTTTAACTCAGAAAAACCGAGGACTACCGCCGGATATCCGTCTTTCTCTTCTGTCTTTACCTGAGTAACCTCATTTGGGTCACACTGTATAACAGTTATCGGGATCACGCGACCATCGTCTTTTATGACGCGAGTCATACCTAATTTTTTGCCGATAATTCCATTCATAGTTCATAGAGGTTAATGGCCTTAAAAAGACTTTCGGCAAGCCCTTTTCAGCGCTTTAACATACGAAAAAATTAATTTCGCCGCTAGAGTTTATCGAAATGGGTATCTACAGTCAAGCCTTTTTCTTTCTTTTGTGACGTCTTTCGTAAAGGAGGAATCGTGCTGTCACGAGTACGGCCAGTCCGATCAATATATACGAGAAGAGTTCACTCATGGCTTTTTGGGCCGTGTAACCTGTCTGCGCTTCCTTTTTAGCGGCAAGTTTATACCTGTCTGTGATTATTGTACTTCCTTCTTCAATCTCAAATTCTATTCTCAGAGATTCACTCATGACTTTGTTGTCCTCTTTGATAGAATATACGATTACTTCGTGCTTTCCCGGTTCAAGTGGATGAGGTGGTTTTATGGCGAAGTATCCGGCTTGTGTATCTGCGATCAATGACGAGGTTGACACTACGGATCTCCATACCGATATGACCTGGCTTCCCATGTCTGTTGTACCTTCCAGTGGCGGAAGCAGGTTTCGGAGGAATACTTTTCTCTTCCCTTCTATTACGCCTTTTGGAACCCTCTTTCCTCCAAGTTTCATTACGTTTGGCGCCTGTACTCCCAATGTTGTATCAATAAGGATTGTCACAGGCTTGCTTTGCCTAATTTGTTTTTCTTTGAGATTGATCTCTTGTGCGATGAAGATATATTCACCATCTTGCAGTGAATCTGCAGTTTCGAATATAAATGTGTTGTTTTCATCCGCTTTTACCTCTCCCAGTATCTTTTGATGTCCGAATGTATTTCTGACAAGTATTTGAACAGGAAGATTGTATTTTGCGGTACCTTTTACTAGTGGGGTATTGTCTGCAATTGTCTGTCCGTCTTGGAGATTGGTAATTTCAACTCCCGTTCCACAGGTTTCATTATATTTGGTTGGATCTGTGCCGCAATCAAATACTTCTTCCGCATCCGTGAATCCGTCACCGTCTGTATCCGGATTTAACGGGTTTGTGTTGTATGTGTATTCAAGTCTGTCCACAAGGCCTTCTCCGTCTGTATCTTGCATTCCGTTTCCAACTTCAATGTCGAAGAATTTTTCCCATTCATCCGATACGTTATTACCATCGTTGTCAGTAGGGAAGTCGTATGGGTTTAATGGGTCGGTTCCGGCATGTACTTCCTGTTTGTCGGTGAATGTGTCTCCATCGGTATCCGCCTTTAATGGGTTTGTTTTGTATTTTTCAACTTCTTCATAGTCATCCAACCCTTCTTTATCGGTATCTTTGCGGAGTGGGGAAGTCTTGTGAGTTATGACTTCGTGGTAATCTGTTAAGCCGTCTCCGTCAGTGTCTTTATTATTAGGGTCTGTTCCATACACTATTTTTTCCATTATGTCCGTTAAGCCGTCTTTGTCTGTATCTCTGTTGAATTTGTCTTCCAGATCCCAAGCTTTTATATATGCGAGGGTATTTATAATGATTTCATCCAGTTTCTTTCGCGTCACGTATTCACTTAAATCTTCCTCGCAATTTGCGATGCCATACTTACAAGCTTCTTCAGCGCTTCCCATCTCAAGCGCTCTTACTATCATTTCAAGGGTTTCTTCTATTGTTGAAGGTTCGGATGGGTCAAATGCATATCCCATCTTTGTATTGTTTGGCATCACTCCGAGTTCAATCGCTTTCATTGTGATTGCGTAGTATTGATCCGTGACCGGGATATCCGTGAATACTTCCGGTCTTGATGCTGAAAGACTTTCAGTGATCTTTTTTGAAGCTTTGTCTTTTGG
>JAHKBB010000015.1 GCA_018826445.1 Patescibacteria group bacterium
ACCGCTCCGGCATAATCTCTATTTTTGAGCTGTTTTTCTAGTGCGTCTACTTTGTTATAGAGCGCGACTCGTCTTTGCTCGTTTCCTTTTGTAAAACCAGTTCCCGGTATAGAAGCTATAGCGTCGTGAAGAAGACGAGTGTATGAGTTAATTTCCACTACGATTTTTCCTTCCTTTGAGATTCGTATTTCTTGAACGTTATCGTGATAAGGAATTGTAAGTGCGAAGGGTGCTATATCAAGTTCAACTGGCGGATTGCTTTTTAACTGAAACGACACATCAAAACCGAAAGAATTGATTGTATTTCCATTAAAGTCTAAAAGATCGATCGTATATTCACTGCCAGAAATTTTATCAATGTTTCCATTTGTCCGATAAAATGGATTTATCAAGATTGTTCCATCTTTTTCAACCCAGCCGGATAAAAGTAGAACTTCGGGATCAGCCTTATCCTCCAAGCGTTCTTTGAAGAGTAAACCATAGTCTTCGTTGTCAACCCATATTGGAGTAGTGCTGTTATAGTAAAAACTTTCTTTTTGTCCAGCACGGCCCATAAAACATTGTCCGTTTGTTATCTCCATCTGTTTCTTAACCCAGTACCCCGATGCATCCTTACCTCCTTCATAAAGCTCGTATTCTTCTGGGCCAACTACCCAAAGACCTTGGGCGTGTCCGAACTCGTGAGTAGCTGCTGTCCAATAATCTTCTGTAATTAGAGACACCGTATTAAGCCCGATGGCGGAATGTACTCCCACTGTTGTTCCCATATTGTGATACGGAAAATAATCAGGCGACACCACACCGAAAATTTGGTCAGAAAATGGGTACAGTAATTTTCCCCACAACCAAAAGGAAAGCAGGTCAAAAACAACTCCTTTTTCATTATTTATTCTTGCAGGTAAACCAGAGACATATTCAGAAGTTGAGTAATCACTCTCTACATCAGCGACTGGATAAGTGGCGTCTATAAATTCACTACTCATTACAGAGGTTACCAAAAAATTGTTGGGAAATGATGGAAATGTAAAAGGAATATACGATAAGCGTAAGTTACTGGTTCTTTTTATATTCAATTCTTGTACTACTTGGTTATTTGTTTCATCCTGCTCGGCGATTGAATTATTTTTGTCTATGATTACACTCAAAACGGTTTTTCCTTCTTTGGTTGGGGTAACAAAAAAATCTATATAGCCATTCTCGTCGTCAATCAATGTTTTCAGTTCGGCGAGCGTCTTTGTGATTGATAAAATATCGTTGCCTAGGGATAACTCTATGGTTACGGCTTGATTTTGGTTGAAGCTGTTCAACTCAGTAACCTTAGGACGCACACGCACAATTGCTGGTTTACTCATTACCAAATCCATTATTCCATCGCCGTTTATATCGGCATTTTCTACCACTTGAATAGGTTTAATTTTCTCAATTGAAAGATCGGGTAACGGTAACGAATGGATTAACAACGGTAGTTCTCCTTGTTCCGGCAACCGCACTGTTGTTTTCCCGTCAGATGATTCAAGGTGATATTTATATGTTCCGGGGTTCGGAAAACTCGTACTCATTCCTTCAAATGCGCCGTCCCACCCTTTTGTGAAATCAATAGAATCTGGTGGGCTTACACTTGGAAGACACGAGGGGAATGGGGGCAATGAATCAGGTGGTCTCTCTATGCAGAGCCGTACATATTCTGGTGTGTCGTCGTCTGCGTCGGTATAGACGACACGAAAATTAAACAATGTTGACGTATCTCCACTGTTCGGATCAATCCCGTCTCCGGCATAGGGACCGGTTGAGGGGAAAGACAGGATGGGCGGATTATTTGAAATCACAATCCACCCGTCCTTTTTTGTCCACGGCAAATTATCCTGCCCGCCATTGAAAATGTAGGGTGCATCACAGAAATTATCGCCGTTAACGTTATTGCAACCTTCTGCTGGTTCGTCAAAATTACTCCAGTAATTGCCACCCTCAGGAAGTGGGCTGTAAAATATGTTCAGATCGTTCGAATGCGCTTGAGCAAAGT
The DNA here is from genome assembly GCA_018826445.1 of Patescibacteria group bacterium. GTDB lineage: Bacteria > Patescibacteriota > Gracilibacteria > UBA1369 > JAHKBB01 > JAHKBB01. The sequence continues at coordinate 2,021 of JAHKBB010000015.1, forward strand.
TATTTCCATCGAAGTTGTTATTATAAATTTTATTATTCCACGAGGACACTAGTCGCAAACCAGCACTCCACCCATTTTTACTAATCGTGTTGAGTACAAATGTATTGTTGTTAGAGTTTTCTAAAAGAACACCCTCATTGGAGCTTGAGAGGACTTTATTGTTCGTAAGAATATTGGTGCTAGAGAATTCGAGACGGACTCCGTATAAATTGCCGAGAGCATTGTTGTTGTCAAAAATGACATTGTGAGAATTTCGTGCAGAAACTCCAAAAAAGTTTCTTGAGACAAAATTGTTTTTTACACTACTGTTACTCGACGGGTTCAAGAGTATGCCATATTTAGTGCGCGAAACATTATTATCTGTAACCACATTACTTGGTCCACTGTCTCCGGGATTCTGCACATGGATACCATACCGTGCTGGGTCCTCAATGTTTTGCACATCATTTGAAACAGCATTGTTAACAACCGTATTGCCCGCGCCTTGGATATAAATTGCCGTATAATTATTTCTGGCAGTACTGTTGTTTACTGTATTGCCCGAGCCCGCTACCAACATCCCATAGACAAAGTTTTCAACGGCAACATTCTTTATCACAACACTTGTCCTTCCAGCAACATAAATCCCAAGCCCCGCATTGACGCCAGTAATTTTATGCCCACTACCATCAAGAACTATGTTATTGCTGTCTATGATTATTCCTTGATTCAAATCTTGGGAAAGAATGCATGTTTTACTTTCCACGTTCCAGTTGCCTATAAGTGAACACTCGCCACCCGTAGCGTCATCTTTAATATGCCATTCAGTAGCTGCATTTGCTGGTGTGATAACTAAGCCGAAGAATATGACGGCAAAAACTGCCACAAGCGCAAGATGGGCCGTAAAGAGAAGTCCCGATTTAAGATTGTGTTTTCTCATAAATTAAGCGTTTATAAGAATTTATATTTCGCTTTTAATATAGCAAATCTGCAGAAATAGTCAATGAAAATTGGGCGGTGGGTTTGGGGGTATAGATTGCGGACGAAGCCGTCCGTCCTTGCTCTTTCGCCTTTGGCGAATGAGTTTTGAAAACATATCACAATGTATTGTGGGGTGTTTTCAAAAGGCGGCAAGGGTTCGGACGCATAATCGCCGAAAAATTCCTGAAAAAACTTTACTCGGAGAGAAAAGATTTTTGAGGAAAGCGACCGAGAAAAAAGAGCAGAAAATCAAGCCAGAAAATTACAGTATGTCGCAGACATTCTGTGATAGCGATTAAGCGGTTTCGGGCGAGATTTTCGTCAAGCGAGTTTTTTCAAGGGAGCGGTTTTCGGCGCAT
>JAHKBB010000016.1 GCA_018826445.1 Patescibacteria group bacterium
AAATGAAGCTATGAAAGTTCACACAGACTATCTCATTTTTCACACTAAGAAGCGCAGGGATTACATTCTCATCACCGACGAGATCGAGCAGATCGTGAAGGAGAGCGGTATCCATGAGGGCACCGTACTCATAAACGCGATGCATATCACAGCGGGCATATATGTTAATGACGCCGAGCGCGGGCTCATCGAGGATATTGACGGATGGCTCGAGGAGCTTGCTCCATACGGCCTTCCGTACAAGCATCACGATACCGGCGAGGATAATGCCGACGCGCATCTCAAACGCATGATCACGGGACATCAGATCACAATGCCAATCACAGAAGGACAGCTCGACCTTGGCCCTTGGGAGCAGATTTATTACGCCGAGTTTGACGGTCAGAGGGATAAGAGGGTGGTTGTGAAGGTGATGGGTCTAACTAAAGACGAAATCGATGATTAAACTTTCAAAAAAGCCCGCAAAAAAAGAACGCGCGCTGAAGGTCGCGAAGCTTCTCCCAAAGATATACAAGCGCAAGAAGACAATGCTCACCTACAAGAATCCGTGGGAGTGCTTGGTCGCGGTACAGCTTTCGGCCCAGTGCACGGACAAAAGGGTGAATATGGTGACACCCGCTCTTTTTAAGAAGTACAAAAAGGTTGAGGACTATGCGAATGCGAAGCGGGAAGAGTTTGAGAAGGATATAAAGTCGACGGGGTTTTATAGAAATAAAGCGAAGAATATCATTGGGGCGGCGAAGATGGTAATGAAGGATTTTCATGGGAATGTTCCGCGCAAAATAGAGGATCTCTTGAGGTTGCCGGGGGTAGCGCGCAAAAGCGCAAATGTGATACTTTTTAATGCGTATGACATAATTGAAGGGGTCGCGGTCGACACACACGTGATGCGGATTACAAATCTTCTGGGCTTGATTTCAAAAAAGGCGGTGAAAAATCCGGTAAAAATCGAAAAAGAGATAATGGAACTTCTTCCAAAGAAATATTACGGACTTTTTTCACTGCTGATAACGGAACACGGCAGGGAAGTGTGCGTAGCACGCAAACCCAAGTGTGAGATGTGTAAGTTTAATAAAATCTGTCCAAGTTCCAGGGTTTGACATATTGTTTTGCTGAAAACGGGGATAACGAAACTCAACCTGTGAAACCCCAAACGGTTGGGGTTCGCAACCTGTTAAATTATACAACAAAATACACGTGAATTTTAGAAGAATTTAGACGCTGAACGTTGACGGGAGGAACTCTCCCTGTTAAATTTACTGATGACTTCATCAATGGGGCGTCGCCAAGCGGTAAGGCACCCCGACCAAAAGCAGAAGACCGTTGAAAATCATTGCTTGTGAATCTATGGGGCGTCGCCAAGCGGTAAGGCACCAGGTTTTGGTCCTGGCATTCGGGGGTTCGAATCCCTCCGCCCCAGCCAAATGGCTTGTGTAAGCCATTTTTGAACCATCTGCCTATGGAGGAATCGTTTTCCCTTCTTGGAGGTGGCTTTATAGTTCCGGTATGTACACAGCTCTGCGGGGGTGTCAAAATCCATTGCAAGAAGTATTTTAATAGATTAAAATTGCTTCCCTGCAAATTTTATTTATGAGTGAACGATTTAATGAAGATCTTGACAGGTGGCGCCGCAAATATTTTTTTATGAAGAGCATGGTCGAGAAAGATTATTTTAGAATTCCTGAAGAAGTTCCGACGTATTCCGCCGACGGGCGGATGTCTGTGCAGGAGCTTTATGGAGCTTTTGAAGATCTTGCCCAAAGGCCCGGGTGGAGGAGTAAGAAAATTTTCAGCCATAGTGTTGTTGATGAAAAGTTCAAACCGCTTGGCATCAGGTTTCCGGTTGTTTCGTTGATGACTCAAATCAGGGGCAGGGCTCTTTGGGTGATTTCGGGTATTCACGGGGAGGAGCCCGCGGGACCGAATGCTATCGCCGAGAATGTTGAGTTGTTTGATGAATTAAGACAGCGTGGAATCCCGATTGTTATGTTGCCCATGTGCAACCCCGCCGGTTATTTCAGAGATTGGAGATATCCGGCTTCCAGGAGGCATTCCGGGGCAAGTGTAGGAGATAATGAACATCTTTTGGAGGATTATTTCCATGCTCATCCGCGTTCACGAAAGGAAAAACCGTCGTGCAGGGAAAGCTACAGATTGGCGAATTTTGTTTTGGATGAAGGGAAAGAGTATCCGCCGAGGCTTGTTTTGGATTTTCATGAAGATGAGGATTTGCGAAGCGGGCCCGTATCCTATCCTTATATTTATTCACAGGGTCCAAGGGGGGTAAGTGATCCGGTGGCGGCGAAAGTGGTAGATATTTTGAAAAGCTGCGGTATGGGTCTGAAAATGGAGGGTGGCACCAGATTCGAGGAGCCGATCGTGAATGGGGTTGTGGCGGTTAATGATGGCGATGGCTCGATTGATGAACTTTTGGCGGCGAAATATGTTGTTGTCGGTGGCAAAAAAAGAAAAAAACCCGCCGCGGATAGTGTGATTGTCATTGAAACCCCCATAAAAGATATTACATTGAGACGCCGAATAGACGCTCATGCGGCCGTTATGCGGCAAATCCCCGATTTATGGGACGCCGCTTTGGTTCGGGAATAAATGCAGTCGGCCAATTATTCAAAAAGCATCACAAGCACCATTACTCCTATTCCGAGTATGATGGACAGTATCTGCAACAAAGATGTCCAAGGGGTATTTTTTTTGTGAAGCATCGGTATAAGATCTGAACCGGCAATGTAAATGAAACCGCCGGCTGTGAGCGGAAGAAGAAATTTTTCCGCGGTGGTCACGCTGGTTCCGACTCCGAGAACAAGAACCGCTCCGAGAATGGCGGTGGTGGCAAAAACAAAGTTGTAAAAAAGAGCTTTCTTTCTGCTGTAGCCCGCGTGTAAAAGTGTCGCAAAATCACCGATTTCTTGAGGAATTTCGTGGAGAAGAACCGCAATAGTGGTCGCGATTCCTATTTGAGGAGAAACAAGATAACTGCTTGCGATAAGAACACCGTCCAGAAAATTGTGTACGCCGTCCCCGATCAAGTTCATGGTAGCGACCGGATGCGGATGATCTTCGGACGGAATATGGTGGCAATGGCGCCAGCGAAGGAATTTTTCAATCGAAAAGAAAATTAAAATTCCCGCGAGTACAAATAAAGAAGGTATAAGAGTCGCGCCGTGGTCATGGCCCGCACGTTCCACGTGGTGATATATCTCCGGCATTATATGCAGAAACGCATCTCCGAATATCGCCCCGACCGCGAAACTGACCAGGAAAATCAGAATTTTCTGCAAAATCCGCTTGTTTAAAACAAGCGCCAGGATTCCAATTAAGGAAACAACGCTGACCAGCACAACCGAAAGTAATGTAAGTGTCCAGGTGTTCATTTCGGGAACAATACTGCTATTTACAGAAAGAAAAGTCAAGAAAGAGGCATAGTTTGGCAATCTTTATAGTTTAGATGTAAAATACGGGGCGAAGCTCTTAACAAAACTCTTTATGGACTTAGCGCTTTGGATCGGAATGTTTATTATCAGTCTGGCGGTACTTATAAAATCTTCGGACTATTTTACCGTAGCCGCGGAAAAGATCGGTGTGTGTTTTGGCATACCGGCCTTTATCGTCGGTGTAACTATCGTGAGCATTGGGACATCACTGCCGGAATTGGCATCATCGATAGTCGCAACTATACAGGGATCTTCGGAAATAGTAATCGGCAATGTGGCGGGATCAAATATCGCAAACATCCTTTTGATTCTGGGGGTAGCCGCGATCATTGGGAAAACGCTAAAAGTTTCATGGGAACTCGTGAGCGTGGATCTTCCACTGCTTGTCGGCAGCGCAATTTTGCTTGTGGCTGTAGCAATGGACGGGGAAATTACTATGTTGGATGGAATACTCTGTTTGCTCGGCTATCTCATTTATCTGATGTACACAATTTCAGCACGCCATTTGCGCAGAGAAAAGACAAACAAAAGGAAGCTTGGATGGAAACCTCCGGTACTTCTTATCCTAAGCGCTGGATTTATCTACTTCTCGGCGACATACACAATCGAATCAATCGTCAAACTTTCACAACTTCTGGATATCGGGAAAGATCTCATAGCAGTTTCCGCGGTTGCGCTCGGAACATCTCTGCCGGAAATGATGGTAAGCATAGTCGCGGCATCAAAAGGGAAGTCGGAAATCGCAATCGGGAATGTACTCGGCTCAAATATCTTCAACAGCTTCGCAGTAATAGGTATACCGGCAATGATCGGCACGCTCGCGGTTCCGGAATCAATGATTAAATTCACACTTCCGGTAATGCTTGTCGCGACACTTATGTATTTCTTTATCACCCAAGACAAGAAAGTCACTCGCTGGGAAGGCTCGATGCTCGTTTTGCTCTACATTTTCTTCGTCAGCAAAATCTTTAACATTTTGTAGTGAAGACTCTGATTCTCGATAATTACGATTCATTTACTTTTAATTTGTTTCAGGCAATAGCGGCACTCAAAGGAAATCCGGTCGTATATAAAAATGACGAGATTACACTTGCTGAAATAAGGAAGTTAAAACCAACTCACATAGTAATTTCTCCCGGTCCCGGAACGGCAACAAAGGTGGGGGATTTTGGCGTGTGCGGTGACGTGATAAAAACTCTCGGCAAAAAAATACCTCTCCTCGGCGTATGCTTAGGCCACCAGGGGATCATTGCGGAGTTTGGAGGCAAAATACATCAAGCTCCGGAAATCATGCACGGCAAAACAAGCGAGGTCGAGCTCGACACGTCATCGCGCATCTTCAAGGGACTTCCGCAAAAAATCAAAGCTATGAGATACCACTCACTGATCGGCTCCAGCCCGCCAAAATCCCTAAAACCCACAGCCCACACAACAAAGGACAATCTCGTTATGGCGGTCGAACACGTTAAATATCCGATCTTCGGAATTCAGTTCCATCCGGAAAGTTTCAAAACACCTACGGGGTCAAAAATTCTTCGGAACTTTCTTCAAATTCGATGAATTCGCTGACGTCTATATCCAGTTTTTCGTCGTATCCATACTTCCCCTCACTCTCGACAAGCTTTTCCAAATCCTCCTCAGTCAAAGGTTTTGCTGAAGATTGCTGAACTTTAACTTTCTTACCCTTTAATTTTTCCTGATATTTGTCAGGTAGTGAATCAAACGGAAGTTGGATAAGTGGTAAATGTTCAAGTGGATCTACATGGTTTCCATTCTTCAAGATTTCAAAGTGAAGATGCGGCCCTGTCGTCATAAATCCGGCGCCCTTTGTTCCAGGCATACCGCCGGAAAGACCGATGACATCACCTTGATGAACTGTTTCCCCCTCACGAACTTCAATTTCATAAATATGTCCGTAAACCGTCATGAATCCGTTCCTATGCGCCAAGATTATATAGCTGTATCCTATTCCATTATCCTTGGTTCTATACACGATTCCGTCTTCCGGAGCACGCACCTCCGTCCTTTGAAGAACAGGTATGTCGACAGCATAATGAGGAATTCCAAAAGTGGCTTTGTATGAAGAATCCAAGAAGTAAG
>JAHKBB010000142.1 GCA_018826445.1 Patescibacteria group bacterium
CGATTATCTTATTATTGATAGTCGTCCAGATAGTCAATGCAGCCAAATACAAAATGGTCGTTAATGTGGTTGAAGGCGAAAACGTGATGGGAATTAACCCTCTGGCTGACAAGCTGGATTTCGGAGACCTTTCGCGCAATAACGGCATGACAAGATATGTGGCCATGAATAATGGGGGAGGCATGCCGATCTATGTAATAGCTTGGAAATTTGGCGGGATTTCCGATCTGGTGAATTTAAACAAGAATTATTTTATTTTAAATCCGGGAGAAGAAGTGAAATTGGCCTTTCAGATACATATTCCACCATCAGCTGAGACCAAAAAATATTCCGGCTGGACCATTATTTTCCGCATCCCGAAAGTGTTTTAAAAATGGAAAAAAGAAAGTTTTTTAAAAAAGTAATAGGTTGGATTATTTACATCGGAATTTTAGCCGGTTTAGTAATAGGCACACCAAAAGGAATGGCCTATTTTCTGGACACGCCATATCCCATGGCCTCCATTACTTCCGGCTCCATGTGGCCGGTTCTGAAAAGAGGCGATATGGTTTTTGTCAAAGGAGTCAAGACAAAAGAGGACATTGACGTAGGCGATATCGTCGTCTATAAAAATGTCCACTACGGCTTCACTATCCACAGGGTGATAAACATAAGCAACGATAAAGTAATTACCAAGGGAGACGCCAATAATACGCAGGACGCGCCCATAAATGCCGGGGAAATAATAGGCAAGGCAGTCACTTTTAAAAACAAGCCAATAAGAATTCCTTATTTGGGAATAGTAAGCATATTATTAATTAAGAAATAAGAATTATGGGGGAATATAAAATACCTATTAAGGTAATAAAAGAAAAGAAGGAGTATAAAAGGGAAATAAAAAAAGTTCCCAAAAATAAAATTTTCAAGACATTAGTGCCTCTGTTTTTATCATTGCTTTTATTTTCCAATGTATTCTTATTGGCTGCCTACGAGGCGCATATCATTAATGTGACTGCGCGCATTTGCAATTATTCGGAAACGCGCACCATGGGCTTCTGGAAGAATCATCCCAATGTTTATTTTCCTCTTTTGCCGCAACATCTAGGCGCGCCTGGAGGAGATGAAATAATTGATACTATTGAAAAAGTTAATGAGGTTTTTGCAGAATACAATTTAACAATGCGCAACAAATTAAAAGGCCAACTTTTGGCAATGAAATTTAACATTGCTTATTTTGGCATTGGCGGATATGCCGTAGAGAGTGAAAATAAAACTCTGGATGAAATTGTTGCTGAAGCAGACAATTTATTGAGAGACCCGGATACGCCAGATCCTGTTCTTGAAGAAATGAAAGATTTGCTGGATTACCTTAACAATCTGCATCAAATCAGATATTGTTCCATCAATCCACCGATTCAAGACACATCTTCGCTCGTTGTGATAAATGAATTTCTCCCCAATCCAGCAGGCGCTGACAAGGATCTCATGCCCGAAGGCGAATGGGTAGAATTATACAACAGAAGTGATTTTGATATTGATGTTAATGAATGGTACTTATATGATGACCTTGATTCCCATCCTTTGAGAATTAGCGCTGTTAATTCAGACAATGATGAAGATGTTGGGGATGAAGGAGAAACAATTGTGCCTAGCCATGGCTGGCTGGTGGTCTATCTAAACGGTGCTTATAATGGCTGGCTGAATAACGGAGGTGGTGATGCTGTAAGGCTTTACGATGGCCCTGTTGATTCAGGCCAATTAATTGATTCTTACAGCTATGTTGGCAATGCGCCTGAAAATAAGTCATTTGCCCGGATACCTGATGGTTCAGATAATTGGTTTGATCCCATTCCCACTCCTGGCAGGCCAAACGTGCTGGAAATTGAACAAGTTGAAGTTGTTGAAAAAGGGCCTGTTATTGAAGAAGAAATTATTTCTGAAGAAGAAGAAGTTATAATTCTGCCTGAGGAAGAAATTTTTTTAGCATCAGAAGCAACTACAACAGAGGAAACAGCTACAACAACAGAAGAGGTTGCAACAACGGAAGAAATTCCGACTGTTGAAGAGAGTGCGGCCGAAGAATCGCCGATTCAGGAAGAACTGGTTATTGAGAATGAAGAGCCGGCAGTAGTTGAGGAAGAATCGTCTGCGGTCGAGGAAATTCCAATTACTGAAGAGCCTCAAGCTGAAGAAATGCCACCGCCTGCACCCGAAGAACCAGCCCCATCTCCAGAAGAAATTATTTAAAACTTGCGAAGGTTTAACCTTAGCAAGTAATGTGGATAAGTATATTGCATTGAGAAGAAAGGGGAGTAAAATATAAAATATGAATACTTTTAGAAAAATAAGCGTTCTTTTAACATCTTTTGCCATTGTTGGTATGCCCTTTTTTAACTTCGATTTTATAGCGCAAAAAGATCCTGTTTTATTTGAAA
>JAHKBB010000017.1 GCA_018826445.1 Patescibacteria group bacterium
AATTAATATTAAAAAACCTGATAATAGGATTTTGTCTCGGCGTATATTCCGCTGAGCCATCTCCTATTTTCCCCAGATCGTGAGTGAATCCGGCTCTTAAATAAGTTACGCGGTCGGTTCCCATTTCATCTGCTGAAACACCGTTTTGAAAACAGTGGTCCAGGAATCGAGTTAAATCATAAGAATGGTCCAGATGTGTGTATCCCTCGGTTGCCGGATCGATTGGTGGCGTGCCCAATTCAGCCACTTCCATTAAAGTGCCGGGTGGCATTATCACCCCGAGCCGGCCCGCGAAGCCTCGCAGTTGTTCCACTCTTTCTTTTTGAGCGGCGGCTGCCGCATCAATATCTTCTAAGCTTTGTTCATCATCTTTGCCACGTGTTCTGTCTAACATGTAAAAATGTTATTGTGTTGTAATTATATAACTATTCGAGATGATGTCAATACAGCCTTGTGCTCAAAGCTATTGCCTAAAGAGATTTAATCTTAAGACTTGATAGTAAAGCCGGATTTATATATTTGCTGTACATGCCTCCGGATGTGTCGAAAATGTATATCCATGGTGGTGTTTGACTGCCGTCTTTTAGCTTTGGAATGACCGCATAATATTTACCAACTCTGCCGAGGCCTTCGTCTACTTCTCTTTCAAATGCACATACGCTATATCCAAGGACCTGAATGGTGCTTAAAGGAGCACATAAGTTTTTTGTGTCACCCTCGCCCCATGTAATTGATTGATGTAGGGTTTCGGCTGCCGCGGTGTCGTTTATGATTTGGATTTCGTATGTTGCGCCAAATTCAGCGGCTGGGCTTTCAAAGTTTGGTCTAATGTAAATGGTGTCATCTTGTCTCGACACTTCCCACTGTGTTCTGCCGAAATTCTGATCACTTGGTTCTTGAAGCGGCGTGCCCAAGAATGTTTTAGGATATGTAAAAGATAAATCACTGTCTTCATAAGTAAGCCATTCGACTTCTGTGTTTTCTGCCCCTTCAACTCTTATCACGTGAGCCAGATCGCAGCAAATACAGCCCATGCCTTCATGATAATCAAAATAAAGTCTGACTGTGACCGGGTTTTCAGGTGAAGATTGCAGAATTGCTTCTTGTGTTTCTGTGTCGAGATATGGCTCTGTTTCACGTTGTTTCCCCTCTATTGCGTTGTCTTTGAAACAGCCCAGATTGAATAAATAATTGTCATTTTCTTTATTGTTTACGGTGTTCCCTCGTTCGATTCCTTCTTCGATACTTTTTTGGAAATTGTTATCGTCAAAGTCCGTGATTACCAGATATGCAGTTGTCGTTTTTTCACCGAAAATTTCTTCTTCCTGGGTTTTTAAATACCCTGTCACGACCGTATCAAATTGAGATCCGCCGAACATATCGAATGTTTGAGGGACTTCGGGAGTTTCAATAACTTCAGGAGCTTCAATAACTTTGGGGGCTTCAGTTGTTTCAGCCGATTCTTCTTGTTGCCAAAAATAAACACCACCACCGCCAATAATGGCGATTGCAATTAGTACGGCGACAATGGCTTTCCAATCCTGGCTTGCCGGGGTTGCGTATAGATCTTCGTGTTTTTTTGCAATAAGGAAAAATGCCAGTGAGAGTATCACGGCTCCTGTGATTGCCACCATTATAGCCGCCAACAATGTTTGAACTGATGGTACTTCTTTTGTAAGCAGGAAAAGCCCCATTGATGGTTTTGCGGATAGATATAGCATATCTAAAACTACAGCAATGTAGTAATTTCTTTTGCTGTTCGGTTTCAACTTGAACATGCCAATTGCTGTTTTTTCGGTGAAGATAAAAAGAACTAAAGCTATAGCGCCTAAAACTATTGCCCATCCGCCAACCAATATTGCCGAAATTGAAGACAACACATCAACTCCTATGACAAGGCCTATGAACAGTAGTATACCTGCCATTAGCTTTATACCAAGCGGCGGTTTTACGGTTTGGGTTGCCTGTGGTGCCTGCGGTGGAGGTGGTTGTTGGGCAGGCGGAATGGGTGGATTTTGATCCATGATTTATTTTGTTATGGATGGATTATCTTTTTGCCCTCTTGTCCTGCCTTTTTTCTTTTAATGATTTTGTTGCCTTCTTTTTGACGTCTTTTCTAATGTTTCTGTCTTTAGCCATGGTTTTGTTTGTTAAATTTTATTCATTATATTCTTGCATGAGAGTTTTGTACAATTTGGAAGGTTGATTGAACTTACTAAAAATCTTTGTTATAATGTGAATCCAAAGTGTTTAACAAATCTCTATGTCTCGAGTTATATTGAAAAATATCGTTTGGAAGGAAGATAAGTACTATGTTGCACGATGCTTGAACGTTGAAGTGTCCAGTTTCGGTGAAACTAGAAAAGAGGCTCTTGAGAATTTGAACGAGGCTTTGGAATTGTATTTTGAAGACGTGAAATTACCTAAAGTTTCACAGGTTAGCTATCCTAAGCTAGCGGATTTACCGTTGAATTATGCCTAAGCTGTATTCTTCCAGGAAGATTCTTGGGGTATTGGAAAAGAAAGGTTTTATTTTTGTATCTCAGAGAGGTAGCCACGTTAAATATCGTAAAGACGGGGATCCCACTCTTACGGTGATTATTCCTGCTAAACGAAAAGAAATTCCCCATGGAACTTTTAGGTCAATTCTTAGACAGGCCAATTTAACAGAAGATGAATTTGTGGGTAAGTAGTTTTGTCTGTTACTCCTGTCTACACCTTACTGAAATCCCCATCATAAGGTAGCAGCTCTTTGAGTTTCACGCTCCTGTCTTTGCCCAAAATGACCTCGGTTTCCATGTTGTGTTTGTCTATTTGGCGCATAAATTCACGACATCTGCCGCATGGGTGGAGGACGTAGACATTTCCTTTTTCGGAAAGTAATGCGCATCCAACATCTCCGGATGTGTTATCTGAAATCTTTTTGGAACGGCACAGAGATGCAGCTAGTTTTATGAGGGAGGGGGTGGTCATGTTTTTAAAAAGAATTGAATGGCGATTGCAAGGATTGCCCACTATAAGGAGTTTTTATTTTTTGAGTTTTAACCCAAACAAGAAATACTCGGCAACGCCGATGACAGCACATGCTACAGCCCATGCAGACCAGGTGTGCTTAAAATCAAGAGCATGGATGTTAACATTCGCAACACTGAGAGTCCTGAGCCACATGCGACACTCCACTGTATCGACATACGGGCATTTTTGCATAATATCAAAAGCATGTTCAGCTATCCCATAGGTTATTGCCAGTACTAGCAATGGAGCAAAGACTGCTAGTACTATTCTTTGATTATTTGTCATGGTCTAGTAGATTATTTTTTGAAATTTAGTTGGC
>JAHKBB010000018.1 GCA_018826445.1 Patescibacteria group bacterium
CATTGACGCTGTAAATTTTGTTAAACGCCAAGATTCGGAAAGTGCATGGAATGGTGCTGTATATATGGGATAGGAAACCTCTCCCATAGACATTATAGAGGCAGGAACAACCTGCAGACTCAAGTCCAGGTCGTAGTCTCCGTGATAAAGAATAGGAGAAAGCCCTATGCCAAGTTTTCCGTGCTGATTTGGAGTAGCATTGACCTTTATATCATTCCCATTTCGGTGAAGTGTATAAGAGAGCTCACTGCCGGCATTCGCTTCCCCAAGTTCAATAATCTCGTCAATTGAATCAATGGCCGCCCCATCAATCTCCGTGATAATATCCCCAACCTCAAAACCGGCTATCGCGGCTGCAGAAGCCGCTCCCACATCCGTAATATGTGCAAACCGGGTCTTGCCAAGATCAACGATAACCTCACGTTCATTGAAACTTCTGAGAACAGTGTAAGAAAGCTTTGAATTTGTACGAACAACAGTCAGGTAATCCGCGATACTGTAAATCCCCTTGCCATTAACAGATAAAATCAAATCACCTTTTCGGAAACCAGCCTGCTCGGAAAGAGACCCTATCTTCACACTCTGAACCATAGGCCGTGTCAAAAAGACAAGACGCTCAAATTCAACCCCTATGGATTCATCAACTTCGCGATCAATCTTTATATTTTGAAGAGTCGAACCTTTGCGAACATCTATTGAGAAACCTTCCGTCGTTCCCTCAGAAAAAAGAGTGTCGAGATCATCATAGGTTTTTACCTCCTGACCATTAACGGCAGTAATAATATCGCCAACTTCAAGACCCACTTCATATGCAATAGATTCTTCCTCAACTTCTTTCACTAAAACCCCGTGTTTCAGATCAATAAGACCGTCGTCAATGGCCTGAACCGCGTCGTCTGCGGTCACAATAAACGGCTCCATGCCAACAGCAAATCCGATGGAGAGCAAAAACCAAGCCAACAGAAAATTCATCAAGACTCCCGCAACAACTATCTTTATTCTTTGACGAAGAGGTTTCCCGACAAAACTCTTTGGATCTGTTATGAGATTTTCATTCTTAGGGTCATCACCATGCATACGCACAAAACCCCCAAAAGGAATCCAGTTAACAGTGTATTCCGTATCCCCCACCTTCTTGCCCCAAATCCTAGGCGGCATGCCAATACCAAACTCTGTTACCTTCACACCCGCTCTTTTTGCCATCCAGAAATGACCAAGCTCATGAATAAGTATGAGCAGCGAAAAAATTATCAAAAATGCGATAATACTAAGAAAAATTGTCATGGTTTTTGTTTTAAATTGTCATTATGTCTCCCTCTTTCTTCTTTGCAAGTTCATCTATCTTCTTGTTTGCTTCATCCACCCCGACCTGGAGCCTCTTTTCTGATCCGTGCATGTCGTCTTCCGTGATCTCGGAAGATTCCTTGAGCTCCTTGAATTTTGAATGAGCAATTTGGCGAGCATTGCGAACAGAGATTCTTGCGTCTTCTGCCATCTGGAATACAACTTTGCTAAGATCTCTTCTGCGCTCTTCCGTTAGAGGAGGTATATTTATACGAACTACAGCTCCGTCATTGATAGGAGCAAGTCCGAGGTCAGATGCCCGAACAGCCTTTTCTATAGCGGAAAGAATACTTTTGTCCCAAGGTTGGATAGAAATAGTCCTGGGATCCGGAACAGAAATATTCGCCATAGTTTTTAAAGGCTGAGTAGCGCCATACGCCTCTACTTGCACACTTTCAACTATAGAAGTTGAAGCTCGCCCAATTTGCAGTTTGGAATATCCGCTTCGCAAATGTTCAATTGCTTTTTGGAAATCCGTTTTTGCTTTTTGAATTTGTTCTTCTGTAACCATATGTCTGGGGTTAATTAATGAGTGTTCCCACATTCTCCCCTTTCACAACCTTTGCAATGTTGCCTTTTTTTGTGAGATTGAATACCAAAATCGGCACATTCCCCTCCCTACAAAGCGAGACCGCCGTCATATCAATAACATTCAAATCCTTGGCTAAAACATCGGAATATGAAAGTTTCTTGAACTTCTTTGCGTTCTTATATTTCATAGGGTCCTTGTCATATACATAGTCGACCTTTGTAGCTTTTAAAAAAGCATCGCATTGAAGTTCGAGCGCTCGCAAAGCCGCGGCAGAATCCGTGGTGAAGAAAGGACTTCCCGTCCCTCCGGCACAGATAACAATCCGCCCCTTATTCAAATGCTCGCGCCCGGTCCTGGAAGTGTACGAACCTACAACCTTTGGCGCTTCGATGGCTGAGCAAACCCGCGCATCCACGGAAAGTTTTTCAAAAACTCCCTGCAAATACATGGAATTCACGATAGTCGCGACCATTCCCATATTATCCGAGTGAACTCGATCAAAACCGGCACTGATGTGATCCCTATATCTCCACATATTTCCAGCGCCGATAACAATGGCGATCTCAACCCCAAGCTTCTTTACCGCAACAATTTCCTTGCACAGGGCAAGGACAGTCTTATCATCAATACCACTGTCTTTATCTCCCTTGAAAACTTCTCCGGAGAGCTTGAGTAAGACTCGTTTGTATTTGGTTTTCTTTTTCATAAATTAATACCGGAATAACAGATAAGTAAGGATAATTCCAACAATAAGTCCAATCGCGAAGATAACAGGAAGTTTCTTTTCCTCCTTGTCCTCATGAGCATTAGCGAGGTCCGCAAGAAGATTTGTGCTAACAACAACATCCTCGTCTTGGTGCTTGTCCACGACCTTTTGAAAGTTGTGGCTCGCTACCAGATTCACAAAATTCGAGAACTTGATCTTTACAATCTCTCCAGGACGCACAGTAGCAGAAACAGGCCCGTCTCCGCTCGCCACATCGGCCTCATCATCAATGTGATGAACCTCAAACGAGTCCTCTTCGACCGGGTCCGAGATTTTTTTTATTTTAACTTCTTGTTCACCTTTGTCAGACATCACCGGGATTATAACATAAACCCCGGACTTGGAATACAAAAATTTATTTCTACATCATCCCCGGCTCCTCTTTCTTTTCCTCCGGGAGATCTGTAATCGCGCCCTCCATTGTAAGGAAGATTCCGGCAATAGATGCCGCATTTTCCAGGGCTGAACGAGTCACCATTTTCGGGTCGATAATACCTTTTTCAATCATATCGCCAGCTCCTGACTCAAAATCCTTGTACGTCGCATCCCAGCCAAAATTCACCTTCGCGTCCCCTTTGAGACCGGCTTTTTTGGCCAAAACTTCCTTAACTATATCATCTCCGCTCTTTCCGGCATTTTGCGCGATCTGCCATAGAGGAATGCTTAAAGACTCTTTCACTATACCGATGCCGATATTTTCATCTTCATCATCAATTTTCAAAGCATCGAGCGCCTCAATACAATTCAAAAGCGCAATTCCTCCACCCGGAACAATTCCCTCTTCCACTGCCGCGCGAGTGGCATTTAAAGCATCTTCGATTCTGTGCTTCTTTTCCTTCAATTCAATCTCCGTAGCCGCACCGACCTTTATAACCCCAACACCTCCGGAAAGCTTGGCCAAACGCTCCTGAAGCTTCTCCTTGTCAAAATCAGAAGTGGTCTTACCAAGAGTCACTTTGATCTCGCTAATTCTCTCCTCAATAGCGGATTTGTCCCCTTTTCCTTCAATAATCGTGCATTTCTCTTTGTCCGCAACCACCTTTCGAGCCTCGCCAAGATCGGCAAGTTCCGCACTTTCAAGCTTCATTCCAATCTCCTCACTGATAACTTTTCCACCTGTTAGAGCCGCAATGTCCTTGAGCATTTCTTTACGTCTATCACCAAACGCCGGAGCTTTGACAGCCAAAACATTAAACATTCCGCGAAGCTTATTCAAGACAAGGGTC
>JAHKBB010000003.1 GCA_018826445.1 Patescibacteria group bacterium
AGATTCAAAAATAAAGTTGTAAAATAGCAAAAAACCCGTAAAAGGCAATCCATAAAATCAAAGGAGATAAACACATGAAAAAGATAAATGATGAAAATGGGCATCCGGAGGGAGACAAAGCTTTAAAAGCGATAGCGGATGCCATGAGGGAAGCAACTAGAAAAACTGACGTAGTGGCTAGAGTCGGCGGGGATGAGTTTTTGGCGTTTCTGCCTGGATTTAGCGATGGGGAGGTAAAAGACGGTATTGTTGCTAAGATTTTAGCCGGTGTTGAGAAAGCCGGGTATGAAGTGACTGTAGGATCTCACTATGTTGACCCAAATAAGACAGATGTTGGTAGTGATGCCTTGAAGGATGTGATGTCTAGAAATGGATGGGCCGGGAAAGAACATCTTGCCAGAGCGGTTTGTGTTTTTGACATTGCTAAAAAAGCTGCTGATGATCAGATGTATGAATTGAAAAAATCAAAAAAAGTTGGAAGGTAAATTTAAATAAATGACAGACGAAAATCAAGCACAACAAGGACAAGCGACTCCACAGGTTCAGCCTGCGGCATCTGTGCAGGAACCTGTTCCGCAGGAGGCTGATTTAAAGCCTGAGCAAAATACAGCGCCCGCAAAAGTAAATGAGGGTACTCCCGCTTGGCTTACGCAGGCAGCGGATCCGAATACGCCTGTGCCAAAAGCGGAGCAGTCCGCACAGCCTGTGCAGAAACAGCCAACGGAACCACAGGATCCGAAGAAGAAGCCAACTCTTTTGGACAATATTAAAAATCTTTTCCCAAAGAAAGCGGCTGAAAAAGAGAAAGTGAATGAAGCAACCCAAGTTGAGGAGAAGTTGAACCGAGATGTAAAAAAGACTGATGGAATGACACCGCAAGAGAAGAAAGAATTTATGGAAGCCGAGAAGATTTATCAGGAGGGGCTTGCATCGATCCGTGATCTTATCGCTCCATCTTCTATGGAGATTAAGTACGATTCAGTTCGCGTGGAGGGTATGTACGCGCAGAGTTTTTACGTTTACTCATACCCTAGATATTTGGATACAAACTGGCTTGCGCCGCTCATCAATTTTGAAGTTACGATGGATATTTCTCAGTTTATTTATCCTGTGCCTTCCGACCGGATTATGAAGATTCTCAGGAAGAAGGTTGCTCAGATGCAATCGTCTATGAGAATTGCGATGGAGAAGGGAAGTGTGGCTGATCCGGCGCTTGAAACTGCGCTTGAAGACGCGGAGGAGCTGAGACGCAAGTTGCAAAGAGGCGAAGAGAGATTTTTCCATTATGCTCTTTACTTCACTGTATATGCTGATGATGACAAGAAGTTGAAGAAAGTTGCAAAGCAGATAGAAACTTTGCTTGGTGGAAAGCTTATTATGACGAAGCGAGCTCAGGTTCAGACCGAGCGAGCGTTTAATTCTACGCTTCCGCTTTGCATGGATGATCTGGATGTTTCACTTAATATGAATACATCACCGCTTTCTAGTACATTCCCATTTACTTCATCCGATCTTACTTCAAACGAAGGTATTTTGTATGGACTTAATAGACACAATGAAAGTTTGATTATTTTCGACAGATTTACTCTGGAAAATGCGAATTCTGTTGTGTTTGCGAAGTCGGGTGCCGGCAAGTCGTATGCGATAAAGCTTGAGCTTCTAAGGCTTATGATGCTTGGCACCGATGTCATTGTCGTTGATCCGGAAAATGAGTATGAAGCTCTTTCTCGAACTGTTGGAGGTTCGTATTTGAAACTTTCTCTTAATGCAGATCGAAGAATCAATCCTTTTGATTTACCAAAACCGCTGAAGGACGAAGAACTTCAGCCGGGTGACCTTTTAAGGTCGTCTATTATCAATCTTCAAGGACTTTTGAAGATCATGCTTGGCGGTGCTACTCCGGAGGAAGAAAGTATTTTGGATAAAGCCCTTATTGATGTTTACGCATTGAAAGGAATCACAATGGAGATTGTAGATCCATCCGATTACACTCCACCTACGATGGAAGATTTGTACGATATCCTTGTTAATATGGATGGTGCTCAAAGTCTTGCGCAAAGGCTTTCAAAGTACACGTCCGGATCTTACTCGGGAATTTTCAACAAACCTACAAATGTGGATTTGAATTCCGGATTTATGGTGTTCAGCATCCGCGATCTTGAAGACGCATTAAGACCTATAGCAATGTACGTCATTCTGAACTACATCTGGAATCAGGTTCGAAGCGAGCTTAAAAAGAGAATCCTTGTTATTGATGAGGCGTGGTCTCTCATGCAGCACGAAGATTCTGCCAAGTTTCTCTTTGGACTTGTAAAAAGGGCCCGAAAATATTATCTGGGTGTTACCACGATTACTCAGGACGTTGAGGACTTTGTAAAAAATCAATATGGGAAACCGATTATTACAAACTCGTCTATGCAGCTCCTTTTGAAGCAAGCTCCGGCTGCGATTGAAGTTCTTGCAAAAACATTCAATCTCACACAGGGGGAGAGATACATATTGCTTAACAGCGGTGTGGGACAAGGTCTGTTTTTTGCCGGAATGAAACATGTTGCGATCCAAATTATCGCTTCATACACGGAAGATCAAATTGTTACCACAAATCCGGAACAGCTTCTAAGAGCTCAGAGCGAGGCCGCTGACTTTGAAGTGGAGGAGGAAGAAGCCTAAATATTGCTCAAGACTTCCATGATTGCGGTTTCCAGCGCTTCGTCCGTTTTTGTATCTGCGTTGTCTACTACACTTAGTGCCGGCTCTACTCCCATACCGTCTATGTCGCGCATGTTTGCCGTGAGCCATTTTGCAATTGTGAGCTTTAATATCGATCCGTCTCCATAGTTTACAAGTTGCTGCACCGTTCCTTTTCCAAATGTTTTTTCTCCCATAATTTTTCCTATGTTGTAGTCCTGTAGCACTCCCGCGAATATTTCGGACGCGGAAGCCGTTCCTGAATTTATGAGTGTTACTGTTGGGATGTCTGCGAAATCTGCCGGTCCATGTGAATAAATGGTTTCTATAATTCCGCTTGCGTATTCTGCTGATAGTATTGGTGAGTCTTTTTCTACATAGTGATGAAGCATACTTACGACGGCATCCAAAAATCCTCCCGGGTTGTTGCGCAGGTCGATGACGAATCCGATTGCACCTTCCTTTATTAATTTATTTGCTGTGTTCGCAAACTCTATTGCTGTGTTTTGAGTAAACCCGGTTATTGTAATGATACCAATTTTTGTATCGTCCCTAAGTCTTCCCGATACCGCTTCCAGCAAAATTTTTGCTCTTTCAACGGTTGTGTCGAATGAACTGTCTCCGCGCATGATTGTCAACTCTACGGTTGTGCCTGCCGGCCCTTTGATTTTACTAACTATCTCTTCCAGCCTCATGTCTGAAACGTTTTCTCCGTTTACGTGTGTTACGACGTCTCCGGCTTTTATTCCCACTTTCTCCGCCGGACTGTCTTTCAAGGGTGCGATTACTGTAAATTTGCTATCTATCATTTCCACCATTACTCCGATACCTTCAAAGTCGCTTCGCAGGCTTGTTTGTAAGATTTCCGCTTCAAGCGGTTCTTGAAATGTTGAGTACGGATCGTTCAACTTTTCCACCAAACCTTCTATTGCGCCGTAAAGCAATTCGTCCTCATTTATTTCATCTTTTTTTAGGTAGTTTTGCAGAATTGTTTCCCACGCATTTTGTAGAATTTGAAATTTTTTGTTGTTTGAAATGCTGTTTGTTTGCGGGCTTGTAAACTCTATCGTTATTATCGGAATGTTTGTTGGATTTTGCAATTTATGTAGTACCTGGGCTATTTCTCCGCGTGTAAGGCTTTTATATTGCTTAAATGTTGTTTCGCTAAAAAGCCCATTTCCAAGTGCTGTTTGTGCTACACCTGCAAATTTCGATTTTGTGCTTACGTCTTTGTATGGTTGTGTGTTTATTACTTTTGGAATTCCGATTCCCTTTAGTTCAAAAATCATCGAAAGTCCCTCCCCGCGCTTTACAGCTCTTTCCGGCTGAAAGTAATTTTTTATGTCAATTATATTAAGATCCATGGCTTTTTTGATGTAGGGTGCAAACCAAACATCCTTTTTGACGTCTTTCAAACCCGTGAAAACTCCTATTTCAGGTACCTCAACCCCGCTTTCCAGCAATATCATTTTTAGGAATTCCGCTCTATTTACGGATGATTCCGGTCTGAATTTTGAGTTTACAACACTTTGGATAGCTCCTTTTTCCTCTAAATATTTTACAGCTTCATAGTATTTACTGGTTTCCGGAATGTCCGTAAACGAAGCTTTTGCTGTTATTGGAATTAACAGGAATAAAACTGAGAGTGACAGTAGGAATTTCTTGAACATGTTTTGTTTGGTTAAAGCTGCCAGAAGATTATACCATTTTTCTTTATTTTTAATACTCTTAGGGATTGAATAACAGGTCAATATATGATATAATTCCTAGATAAAAAACACGAAAATGTCTGAAAATAACGCGGAAAATCATAACAGACCAAGCGGTTCTTCTGTGGTGAAGACTGCAATATTTGCTATTTTGGCGGCGGTAGTGGTTTTTGGGACATTCGCTCTGGAAAACAATGTTTCTGCTTTGAGAAGTTCTGCTGAAGAGAAAGAAGCTGTCACTATTTCCGTTGATGGGCGCAATGCTGTTGAGGTTAAGAGTGATGGATCTGAATTTTGGGATAGGTTTTCTCGTAAATATGAAGTGAAGCCTTTTGATACCGTAAAAACCAATGATTCGGAGATTGTTGTTATAAATTTTCCGGATGGGGCAGTCGCGCGGCTTGATGGTGAAACAGAGGTAGTGGTTGATTCTGGCATGATTGAACTTACAAGCGGTCATCTTTGGCTGAATTCTCTGTATTTTTCTTCCGATCTTGAAGTTAGGGTCGGGGGAGTCCGAATTTCACCTTTTAACTCTGTTTTAAGTGTCAACTTTGATTCCGAAAAGGTCGAAATTTATGCTCACAAGAACCACGTTGTTGTTTCCTTCTATCAGGGTGAAAATTTCTTAAATACCCTCCTTGTTACGGAGGGGAAAAAGATTGATGTGAATTTAAGTAAATTGCAGGAAAAGCTGTCTAAGGTTTTGTATTCAAAGCTCGTTAAAGAATTCCTTTATGGTACATTCCCGGAGGGGTCTTTGACTGAAAATCCGTGGTACGCGGAAAATATTTCTCGTGACAAGCAATATGCTGAAAGAATGAGCTCTTCAAAATTAGAGTCGCTTAGAAAAAAGCCTCTGTACAATATTTCCCTGGATTCGGTCGGATACAAGTTGAAAACTTTTACGAATTCGCTAAATTCATGGCTGGTTTTTGATGATGCGAGGGGTGGTGAAAGAGTGCTTTCGTTCTTCCTAAGACAGCTTAGTGATGCCGAGCATTTTTATGCCTATTATTCATATGATGAAGCAAAGGAAAGGTTGAAATTTTTTGAAGATCTCGTGAGTTCCTACGATTTTACCGGTAAGGCCGAGACGAAGGCGAGTCTTTATGAAGCGCTTTTGAAAGAGTTTAAGGAACTTTCATTTGTTGATCCAAATTCCGAACTTTTTGATCTTCGCGAGTATGTTCGCGCACTTTATCTGGATCTTTCTACTTCAGAGGCTACCGACGTCAGCGACCGTTTTTACATGATCCGTACTTATTTGAATGATGCTTACATGGTTTATGAAAGCGATCCAAATCTTGCACGAAGTCTTGTCGATCGACATCAAAGAAGAATGAAGGCCGCAGTTTTGAGCTACAATTCAGAGCTTCAGAACATTAAAAATATTCTTGTGGACGAGAACCAGATTTTTGATGATTTGCTTCTAAAAACAGATGCTCTCTACAAAGACAAATACTTTGTATACAAGGGGTATCTCGAGGAACAATGGCTAAATCTCATCGATGATGAAGGCGCGAAAAAAGAAGAGAAGCGTTTGATGATCAGTAAAAAGATAATGTTTTTGAAGCAGGTTCGTGATTACTTTCTTGCTGAGGAAATTTCGTTGGACGACACAAAGAATGTGCTTTTTAGACTATTCGAGGAGATTGAAGATTACAGGGTTGATCTTCCTGCCACCGGTATAGATGAACTTTTTACTGACAATCTTTCTGATCTTAGTTTGTTCTGGGATTTCTTGAGCGAGCCGGAATATAGTGTGTCTCTCACACACGGAACTACAAGGCAAGCTCGCTATGATGCTTATCTTGGAGTCCAAAAAGGGGACAGCGGTCTTGAGAATTTGAGAAGAAAAATTCTTGGTGAGGAAACGGTGATTGAGCAAGGATCGGTTTATGATGCTGAAAGAGAGGTTGTCGATGCGTTTTCTGCGATTAATGTGGAGAATATTAAGCTGGGGGATGTAAAGTCTTATTCTCAGAGGTTTATTGATGTCTATGGTGCGGTTTCCGGACTGAAATTTTCTTGCACGTACGATCGTGAAGAGCGGTTTTTGACGGAAGTTGTGTTGGATGATGAATTTTTAACTACCGGCGTAAGGCTGGAAAAGTTTGAGACGTTGGTGAAAAGCTATAACAATAAGAGTGGGGAGGGTCCTTATGGTGAGCAGGAAGTTTATACTGCAAATCCTTCAGAAATT
This sequence comes from Patescibacteria group bacterium, assembly GCA_018826445.1. GTDB lineage: Bacteria > Patescibacteriota > Gracilibacteria > UBA1369 > JAHKBB01 > JAHKBB01. Next base: position 6,604 of record JAHKBB010000003.1, read on the forward strand.
GTTGCTGAGACTCAGGATGAAAAGCTTGCGAGGCTTTTGCTTGTTAAGAAACATACTGGATTTGGATTTGATGTTGAAAAAGAAGATGTTCAGATCGTGGATCTCGATGCCGGACTTTTTAGAATTTCTGACATTGCTGTTTTTGAGGATCGAGAGGTTTCATATATCTATGAACTTGATTCTGCTTCCGATATTGTTTTGAAGCTTAGTGTCGCGCTTCCGGATTCTATTAAGGAAGTTGATGGCGAGATTTCTTTACGAAATCTCCTGAAGTTTGTCGATGAAGCTTCTATTATAGTTGAGGCTGAGGAGGCGGAAGAAGAGCTTTTGGAAGATCAAGAAAAATAGTATGACACAGAGGATTCTTTGTGCTATATATTTAGCGTATTTAATTTAATGAGTTTTTCTCATGGTCAAAAACACCGAACAGTATAGTGCCGAAAATATTACCGTCTTGGAGGGACTGTCTGCTGTACGTAGACGTCCCGGAATGTACATTGGTACGACAGATGTAGCCGGTTTGCATCACCTTGTTTGGGAGGTTGCGGATAATGCGATAGATGAAGCGATGGCGGGCCATTGTGATACCGTTATTGTTATTGTAAACAAGGACGGAAGCGTGACGGTTGATGATAATGGTCGCGGGATTCCGGTTGACACTCACAAGAAGACCGGGAAATCCGCTTTGGAAACAGTGCTTACTACACTTCACTCGGGAGGCAAGTTCGGTGAAGGTGGCGGCTATCGCGTTTCCGGAGGTCTTCACGGTGTGGGTATTTCTGTGGTAAATGCGCTTTCCATTAAGACAATTGCTGAAGTTTATCGCGATGGAAAGATATATCAGCAGGAATATTCACGGGGGGATGCAAAGACGGAGCTTGAGGTGACCGGCAAGACTGACAGAAAAGGGACCAGAATTACTTTTTATCCGGATCCGGAAGTTTTTGAAACTACTGAATTTGACTACAATACTGTTTTGAACAGGATGCGCCAGCAGGCGTATTTGACTAAGGGTACCCGTATTGATGTTATTGATGAGCGCGAGGGTAAGGAAAATAAGCACAGATTTTATTTTGAGGGTGGGATTAAGTCATACGTTCATCATTTGAATCAGAACAAAGAAACTCTGGGAAGCATTGTTTATATTGAAAAGGAAGCGAAGGAAGGGCTTATTGAAATTGCTCTTCAATACACTCAGTCATTCCAAGATCATATTTTTACTTTTGCGAACAATATCCATACGGCTGAGGGTGGTATGCATCTCACAGGATTTAAAGCGGCACTCACACGTACTATTAATAATTATGCTAGAAAGAACGATTTTTTGAAGGATAAGGAAGATAATCTTACGGCCGATGATGTGCGTGAAGGGTTGACCGCTATCATCTCTGTTAAACTTCCTGATCCTCAGTTTGAAGGGCAGACAAAGAGTAAGCTTGGAAATCCGGAAATACGTACTGCTGTAGAAACGGTGTTTGGTGAGTTGTTTGCTCAATTTTTGGAGGAGAATCCGAATGACGGGCGAGCTATGTTTGGGAAGTGTGCTTTGGCCGCTAGAGCAAGAATTGCGGCTCGCGCAGCTCGTGATACTGTTATCCGAAAAGGTGCGCTTGAAGGTATGACTCTTCCCGGGAAACTTGCGGATTGTTCGTCTAAGGAGCCGGAGAAATGCGAACTGTTCATTGTGGAGGGGGATTCCGCTGGCGGATCTGCTAAATCCGGTAGAAATCGTGATATTCAGGCAATTTTGCCACTTAGAGGTAAGATTTTGAATGTTGAGCAGGCTCGTCTGGACAAAATTTTGGCCAATAATGAAATCAAATCTCTTGTTATTGCGCTTGGAACCGGAATTGGGGAGACATTCGACCTTGAAAAGCTTAGATATGGAAAGGTTGTAATCATGACGGATGCGGATGTAGACGGTGCGCATATCAGAACGCTTCTTCTCACAATGTTCTACAGGTACCTCCGTGAAATTGTCGAGAAGGGACATCTGTATATTGCACAACCGCCTCTGTATAGGTTGACGCAGGGAAAGAAGATGGAATATGTGTACAACGATGAGCAAAGGGAAGAGGTTATGAAGATTTTTAGTAAAGATGTGAAGGTAAATGTTCAGAGATATAAGGGTCTTGGTGAAATGAATCCCAGTCAGTTGTGGGAAACTACTATGGATCCGGACAACAGAATTCTGTATCAAGTAACAGTTGAAGATGCGGAAAGGGCTGATCAAGTGTTTGATACGCTTATGGGAGCTGAAGTTCTTCCGAGAAAGAAGTTCATTCAGGCCCATGCTAAGAAAGTAAGAAATCTAGATATTTAATTTAATCTATCCTTAGAAAGGAGGTGAGAAATCATGAGAGTAACCGTAATTAGGAATCCAAAAGAATCAACAGATCGCGTGATCGCGCGTTTTAATAAAAAGGTGCAAAATAGCAGGAAACTTCTCGGTGTTAAGGAGGCAAGATATCACGTACACCCAAAGACAAAGATACAGGTGCGAACAGCAGCTGTTATGCGTGAACACTACAGATCAAAGCGTGAGAAGATGAAGTACTTTTAGCTTATATTTCATCGTGAACATTAGTGATGCTATAAACGAGGGCGTTTCTGTTTTGGGAGGCAAAAAAATCTCCCGTCTTAGCTGCGAGCTGCTGCTCGCATACACTTTGCGAAAGAATCGTGAATACATCTTTTCTCGCGGTGAGACAAAGGTTTCGGATGAGCAGTTTGAAGAATTCTTGAGGTTAGTTGATGCAAACGCGAAAGGGGAGCCTATAGCATATTTAACAGGATTGAAAGAGTTCTATGGAATTCCTTTTTATGTTGATAAGAATGTGCTTATTCCTCGTCCGGAGACCGAAATGTTAGTAGATGAAGCTTTAAAATATATACCTGGAAATGGGAATTTTCTTGATATTGGAACCGGAAGTGGAGCAATAGCTGTTTCTGTTCTAAAAACCAGATCTGACGTAGAGGGTGTTGCGGCTGATATTTTTGCAGAGGCTCTTGTAGTTGCTTATCACAATTCTGTTGGGAATGGAGTAAATGACAGGCTTACTCTGATAAAAAGTGATCTATTAGAAGACTTAAAGGGGGATTTTGATGTAATTTGCACAAATCTTCCGTACATTGGAAGTGAGACTTTCGTTAATGAAGATGTCAAGAAGCATGAGCCTGCCCATGCTCTGTACGCTGGAGAAGGCGGGCTCGAGTTGTATAAAAAATTATTTCAACAATTGGGGAAGAAAGTGACTTTTAAAGTGCTAATAGGGGAGTTTGGTTATGATCAGGGAAATTCTATAGGAAAGCTTTTGAATAAATTTTTTGATCAACGGTGGGAAATCAAGAAAGACTTGCAGGGAATATCGCGCATTTTTGTAGTTAGTGTATAATTTAAGAAGTATGCTAGATAAATTATTAAAACTAAAAGAAGAGTATCTCGAGGTTCAGAAGCGGATGTCCGATCCTGGTGTCGCTTCGAATCAAGAGCGGATGACTAAACTTGGTCGCAGGTTTAAGGAACTTGAAAATATTGCTTTGCTCGCTGATGAATTCCGGAAGGCTGAAGACGAAATTAAGGATTCGGAAGAAATTATTGCGAATGAAAAAGATGATGAGCTTTTGGAAATGGCGCGTGAACAGCTTGGATCTGCAAGAAAGAAGAAACTTGAATTAGAAGAAAGGGCAAAACTAGAGCTTCTCCCTAAGGATCCAAATGATTCAAAAAATTGTATCGTTGAAATTCGCGCCGGAACCGGGGGAGATGAGGCTGCGCTATTTGCTGGAGAACTTGGAAGGATGTACATGAGATATGTTGAAAATCAAGGTTGGAAGTCAGAACTTATGGATAAAAATGATGGGCCGACCGGCGGAGTGAAAGAAATGATTTTTGCAGTTCGTGGTGACGGAGCATATGGAGAGATGAAGTATGAAAGTGGAGTCCATCGTGTTCAGCGTGTGCCTGTTACAGAAAGCCAAGGCAGGCTCCATACATCTGCTGCGACTGTAGCGATTTTACCTGAAGCTGAAGATATTGATGTAAATATTAAGCAAGGGGATATAAAAATCGATGTTTTTAGATCTTCCGGTCCGGGCGGACAATCTGTAAATACGACCGATTCGGCGGTTCGTATTACACATATTCCAACTGGTTTGGTTGTTACTTGTCAGGATGAAAAGTCCCAACACAAGAACAAAGATAAAGCCACGAGGATTCTTCGCGCACGTTTGTATGATATTGAGGAAGAAGAACGTCGAAAAGAACTTGGTGAAGAGCGTTTAAGCCAGATTGGAACGGGGGACAGATCTGAAAAGATTCGTACTTACAATTTTCCTCAGGACAGGATTACAGATCACAGGATTAAGCGGAATTGGAGTAATCTACCAGGTATTATGGATGGAGATATAGGTGGAATCATAGATGCTCTGCAGACTGAAGATCAAGCGAAAAAGTTGGCTAGTTCGTGATGAAGTGACATCCTAAACTCTTGTCTCTTTTTAGTGCGGACGAAGTTATTTTTTTTGCGACCGTGAGCATATTTTTTGTCTCTGCGAGGGTAATATTTGTTTTGCTGGAAGATGGGAATAGTTTTTCTAGTTTCCCTAATTCTTTTTGTAGTTTTACTAAACCTTTTTTTGTACGGATTACTCCTGCGTATTTCCACATCAATTCCCTTATTCTTTTTCGAATTTGTGCTCCTTTTTCTTCTGTTATTGATGGTTTTGCAAATGCTTCGCTCTTACCTTTTCGCTTCTTTAATTTGTCCGTAATTTCTTCGCTAAATACAAGAGCTTCGAGTAAAGAATTTGATGCTAATCGATTTGCTCCGTGAACTCCTGTGTGTGTAACTTCACCAGTTGCGAACAAATTTTTTATACAAGTTTGGCCATGTAAATCAACTTTGATTCCACCGCATGAATAATGCACTGCCGGTGAAATTGGCACTCTGTCTTTTGTCAGATCATATTTGTATTTCAAAAGTGTTTTGTATATATTTGGAAATCTTGTTCTTACCATCTCCGAATTCTCTCCCGTTATGTCCAAATATACTGGACCTTTTTCTAACTCTTTCCAAATTGCGCGTGAGACTATATCTCTCGGCGCAAGCCCCGCCTGCGGGTGAATACTTTTCATAAAGATTTCGCCTTTTGAGTTGCGCAAAACCGCACCTTCTCCTCGCAATGCTTCCGACAGAAGAAATTTTGGATTTATGTTCTTGTCCAGGACTGTTGGGTGAAATTGGATAAATTCGAGGTCTTTTGTTTTACAGCCTGCTCTCATTGCCATCGCTATTCCGTCACCTGTAGAAATCTTTGAATTGGTTGTGTATCTGTATAGTTGCCCTATTGAACCTGTCGCGATTATTACTGCTGATGCATATATGTTCTCAATTTTCCCTTTTTTGATGATTTGAACTCCGTTGCAAATTTTGTTTTTCACTATGAGCTCCAGTGCGAATGTGTTTTCCCAAACTGTTATTTTGGAATTTTCTTTCACTTTTTGTACCAGAATTTTTTCGATTTCTTGACCTGTGAAGTCGCCCACATGTGCGATTCTTCTGTGGCTATGTCCACCCTCTTGTCCAAGGTCTATGACTCCTCCCGATGTTGTGAATTCAAGTCCCAAGTCTATGAGATTTTGAATTACTTTTGGTCCTCTTTCAACCATATATTCTACCGCCTTTTTGTTGTTGTGGTATGAGCCTGCGGTCATTGTATCTTTTACGTGCTTTTTGAAATCATCTGTTTTTGCCAAAACTGCAGCTATTCCTCCTTGAGCTCTGTTTGTGTTGGATTCGACGGCTCTCTTTTTTGTGATGATTAAAACCTTGCCTTTTTTTGCGGCGGAAAGTGCGAGGTTGAGACCTGCGATTCCTGATCCAATTATAATGAAGTCTGGATTCATGGTGATGGCATTATACAGTATGTTTGTTGTTTTGGTATTGTTGTTGAATGGGCGCAACAGAACTTTGCTGGTTTACGTGTGCGAAATGATTGCACGTGAATTTTTTGGTGCTAGAATTAGGGCCCATTTAAAATGGAATTAACTATGGACGCGGATACCAAAAAAGAGTTTGATAAAATAAACAGCCTTTTAAAAGGCTTTGCCAAGAAGGAGGATCTAGAAGGCTTTGCCAAGAAGGAGGATCTGGAAGTAGTAAAGGGTGATATCCGGAAGATATGGGAAGTTTTAGAGGGTATGGCTGGCCAATTGAACCAAATGTATAACCACTATGTTCTTTCCAGTCCTCAATTTATCGATATGCAAGATAAAGTCCATGACCACGAAGGTCGTATAGTTATGCTGGAACGGAAAGCGGCTTGAAATTTTCTTCTTTGGGTTTATAATCTCCGTACCATGAAAAAGCCCGAACTTATTTTGCCGGCAGGGAGCTTGGACAAGCTGAAGATTGGTTACCAGTACGGTGGTGATGTTTGTTATGTCGGGGTTCCTTCTTTTAGTCTGCGGGCGAGGGAAAATCAGTTTAATGATGAGTTTCTTGCGGAGGCGATCAAGGTTGCTCGAGATGAGGGGAAGAAGATTTATGTAACCACGAATATTTATCCTCACAATGCAAAGATAAAGGCTTTTGAGGAGCACGTGAAGAAGCTCGCGAAGTTGAAGCCGGATGCGCTTATTTGTGCGGATCCCGGAGTGATTTCGATTGTGAAGGAGCATTATCCGGATGCGAAGATTCACCTTTCGGTTCAGGCAAATGCTATGAACTATAGATCTGTGAAGTTTTGGAAGGATTTGGGTATTTCTCGCGTGATTCTTCCGAGGGAGCTTACTATTGACGAAATTAAGGAGATCAGAGAACAGGTGCCGGACATTGAGCTTGAGTGTTTTGTGCATGGAGCTATTTGCGTGGCGTATAGCGGGCGATGTCTGATGTCCGCATACATGCTTTCTCGGGATTCAAATCAAGGAGCTTGTGCCCATAGTTGCAGGTGGAAGTACAAAATTTTAGAGGAGGCTGAAAGACCCGGTGAATACATGCCTGTATATGAGGATGAACAGGGGACTTATCTGTTTAATTCCAAGGATCTTTGTGCGTTGCCGTATTTAAAGGAGTTAATGGACGCGGGTGTTTGCGGGTTTAAAGTTGAGGGACGGTCGAAGACTGTTCACTATCTGGCCACAATTGCGAAGGTTTATAGAAAAGCGATTGATGATATGTGTGATGGGAAGCCTTTCAACAAGGGTCTTATGGATCTTGTAAACAAGACCGCGAATAGATCTTTTATTCCTGGTTATCTCAAAAAGCCATTTGGTGAAGATTCTATTTATTATCCGAACAATTCTCCACAGCAGAGTTATCAATTTATCGGTGTTGTACGTGAGCATGGAGGGCTGGATCGAGATGATCTTTATGGAGTCGAATTGAAAAATCGTATAGAAAAAGGGAACAAGCTCGAGATAATGACCCCTGATAGCGAGTTCACTGAAGAGGTTACCGAGATCTGTGATCTTGAAGGGGAAACATTAAATGAGGCTCACGGAGGAACTCATAATGTTTATTTGAAGTTGAAGGAGAAGTTTCCTTCAGGAGCAATCATCAGGAAGAAGCTTTAGGATAATATTGGCTTTTGTTTCGATGTCTCTTTCTTTGTCTTCACTTTCTTTGTCGACGTCGAATACCAGATCCGCGCTTTCCAGGTATCTTTTCTTTCGATCTTCCCAAACGTCTTTAAATTCCATGACAAAATTCTTCTCTGTTAGAGATGGTCTGTTTTTTGAATGTTTGATTCTTTCTGCGAGTTTTTGGATATCACATCGGAGAAATATCACGAATCCGTTTTCTCTGAGATTTTTTTCGTTTTCTTGGTCTATGATTGCGCCGCCGCCCGTTGAGATTACCAGGCCTTTCTTTTTTGAGAATTTCTCCACCATCTGTTTCTCGACTGCGCGGAAATAATCCCAGCCCTTGCTTCCCACTATCTCCGCAGTTGAAATCCCTTCGTGGTTTTCAATTTCTTCATCCAAATCCACAAATTCCTTTTCCAAAGTCTCGGCGATTTTCCTGCCTATTCGGCTTTTTCCCGTACCTCTCATACCTGTTATTACGATATTTTTAGACATGGTGGGCTATTAAATGTCTTTGATAAATCGCTATAAAAACAGCCAAAACACATATTGTGCCGGACGCGATTAAAGGAACTTCATATCCCATTTTTTCTCCTATGTATCCAAATGCTATTGATGAGAGCGCTCCGGCGACCATTGTAGTCAGAGTGACTATGCTTGTATTGCCTCCAAGTCTTTCCACAGGAAAGAATTTTGAGAGTCCGTGGTACAGGAATACAAACATCGCGCTGTCCGCAATTTCGTGAAGAACTCTTGCGAGGAATGATAAAGAAACATTATCCGTGATGCTCATTGCAATAAATCCTACTCCGCTTCCAAGCAGCCCAAAATACAGTATCCATTTTATGTTGGATGTTTTTTTAATTAGTTTGCTGAAGATGACCACGCTTATTGCCATGACTCCTACAGCTCCTCCCATATACAGCCCCATTTGTCCCATTGATAATCCGAGATTAAATCTCAGAAATGGTCCGTATGCTGTGCCTTCCGCTCCGAAATGTAGTGCAAACAAAAATATCATTAAGATAAAGAATAATACTTCTTTTCTGAGTATGTCGGATTTGTATTCTACAAGTTGTGGTTTGTCGATAGGTGTTTTTGGTAGCAGGAACGAAATGAACAGTATGATAGAGAAGCCCATTGCTAGTATTCGAAGCAGGTAATTAAAATCCACTTTGTCCAGCATATGTCCGCCGAGGATCATTCCTATTGAGATGCCTATATATCCCAAGCTTAAAAACAAACCTATTTCTTCCGATTGATTCTCTCCCTTTGAGGTTTTTAGAACCAATGAGTCCATTGATATACTGTATAAGCTTCCCGCTAATCCTCCCAAAACAAACAGCATGAGAATTGTTACAAATTGATCTGTCTGGCTTACGGCCAGGTATTGAATGATTATCATCAATATCGCTACTGATATCAGACTTTTGGATTTGATTCGGTCATTTAAAATTCCTCCTACTGTTATGAACACTATCCCCGTTATGCTTCCGGCCGCCATGATTGCTCCTATTTCCCATCCTTTGAGTCCTATATCCACGAAATGTACGGCCCAAAAGAAAGTAACAGACGTGGATATCAGTTTAAAAAGTGCGCCTACCGATGAGATTAATCGTGTTTTCATTTCGTGATTCTTTTATAGTCTTTCCAGAAATTCGGATAGCTTTTGCTGACGCATGATTTTCCGGTAATCTCGATTTTCGGGTATTTTGTTTTCAATGCCGCAAATGTCATAGCGATTCTGTGATCATTGTACGTTTCTATTTTAACTGGTCTTATTTTGTCCGGTGCTCCCTCTACTTCCAGCCAATCCTTCCCGGATTTTGTCTTTATACCCAATTTCTTTAACTCATTCCGCATCGCTTCGATCCGGTCGCATTCCTTTATTCTTAGATTCGCGATATTTACCATTTTTCTTTTACCTTTCTTTAGTGCGCAAAGTGCGGCGACGAGCGGCATTGTGTCAGGCATGTCGTTTAAATCTATTCTTTTTTGGAGCTTTTTTAGGAGCGACTTGAACTTTATGTCGCCTTGCTTCGAATTTTTTGAAATGTTCGTGATATCTATCTTTCTGCCCGTTAAATGAGATATTGCCCAAAAGTATGTAGCGGAAGACGCATCGCCTTCCACTTTGAATTTTCTGGTTTTGTATTTCTGTCCTGTCTTTACGGTAAAGCGTTTGTAGTTTTTATTTTTCACATGGACTCCAAATGCTTTCATCACGTCGATGGTAAGATCGACGTATGGTTTTGAGGCCAGGTTCCCAATCACCTCTATTACTACGTCTTTCTCAGCGTATGGAGCGACCATGAGGATTGCAGAGATGTATTGACTAGAGATGTTGCCCTTGATTCTCACTTTCCCGCCTTTCAAACCTTTTGCTCCTTCGACGTGCACAGGCGGGCATCCGTTCTTGGTGGACACTTTAGCTCCGAGTTTATTCAAGGCATTGACCAGCTCCTTTATCGGACGTTTCTGCATGTGTTTGTTTCCCGTTATCGTGCCTTTGAAATCGGTTAGCGTGAGATACGCTGTTAAAAATCTCATTGCCGTGCCCGCGTTGCCCACAAAGATGGGGGACTTCAAGTTCTTCAAAGCTTTAATCATGTGTTTTGTATCGTCGCTCAAGAGGGGATTTGTAACTTTCCCTCCGGCTATGTGCGAAATCAAAAGGGCTCTTTGAGTTATGCTTTTTGAAGGGGGGACTTTCAGTTTCATTTCAGAATTGCTTTACCGATTTTTTTAACCAGTACGTGCATGATTTTCTTTCCCTTCTTCTTCTTGTCTTTCTTTATTACTTCAAGAATGTGGGATTTTTTAATTCCTTTTGGTATTTTTGTAGGTAGTCCGATCTTTTTGAGTAGCTCCGTAAGTCTTTTATCCCTGCACATTTGGACCATGCCGATTGCGACCGCTTCTCCATGCAGGATTGTGTAATCTGTTAATTTTTCAATTGCATGACCAATTGTGTGCCCGAAATTCAGGCACATTCTTAAGCCCAATTTTTCATGCTCATCCTTTTCTACTATATCCCTTTTTATCTTGCATGACTGTACAATTATTTTGTTCAAAGGTTTGGGTTCCAAGGTCAGAATTTTTTCATAGTTTTTGGAAATGTATCTAAATAGCGATTTGCTTTTGATGCAACCATATTTAACTACTTCAGCCATTCCATTTACGAAGTGTTTTTTTGGCAAAGTTTTTAATAGCAGGGGATCTATATATACCGCTTTTGGCTGCAAAAATGTGCCGAGCAGGTTTTTGCCTTCTTCCATGTCCACGCCCGTCTTTCCACCCACGCTTGAGTCCACCATCGCGAGTAGTGACGTAGGAACTTGTACATACGGAATCCCACGCATATATATGGAGGAAACGAATCCTGCGATGTCTCCCGTCACCCCGCCCCCGAGGGCAATTATGCAGTCGTGTCTATCGAAGTTTTCTTTGAGCATTTTTTTGCACAAAGCCTCAACTGTGAACAAATTTTTTGATCGTTCTCCATGCGGGAATGTGAAAAGTTTGGCTTTTTTGCCCAAGCGTTTGACCAGTTTCTGACCATATAATTTGCCTACTTTTGAGTCTGCGATTACTGCGTATCTAACTCCGTAATTCAAAAGGCTTGGAATTCGATCTATAAGACCATCTTCTACGATGATCTTGTATGATCGATCCTCTTTCTTTTTGAGTTTTACGGGTATAATCATAGTTCTCGGTCGCATGCTAACGCTACTTTTCTGGCTTCTTTCATTACATCTTTAAACTCCTCCGGTGTCAATGATTGGTCACCATCGGACAGCGCTTCCTCGGGATTTGGATGAACTTCGACCATTATTCCGTCCGCTCCCGCCGCTATTGCCGCTTTTACCATTGGAGCCACCAATGATTTCTTACCCGTCCCGTGGCTTGGATCAACTATTATGGGTAAATGGGTCAACTCTTTGAGTAATGGAACCGTGGCCAGTGCCAGCGTATTTCTGGTTTCGGTTTCAAATGTTCGAATTCCTCTTTCACAAAGCATTACGTTTGGATTTCCGTTTGAGAGGATGTATTCGGCGGCAAGTAGAAATTCTGTGATTGTTGCCGACATTCCTCGTTTCAAGAAAATCGGTTTTTGAGTTTTCCCAACTGCTTTTAACAGGTTGAAATTCTGCATATTTCTTGTCCCGATTTGTAGAATGTCTGCGTATTCAGCCACCTTTTCGATTTGGTCAATTTCCATAACTTCCGTGACAATTGCCATATCGTATTTATTCGCGGCTTGGCGAAGGTATCTTAGTCCTTCCTCTCCGAGCCCTTCAAAGCTGTATGGACCTGTTCTTGGTTTGAACGCTCCGCCGCGAAGGATTTTTACTCCCATTTTGGACAAATCTTTTGCTACTGACATGATTTGATCTTCACTTTCCACAGAACACGGTCCGGCCATCATTGCGATGGTTTTCCCGCCGATCTTTATTCCCTTCACGTCTATTATTGTTGGCTCTGTCTGTGTTTCACGACTGGCGAGTTTGTACGGACGCAATACCGACATCACTTTGCTCACTCCCGGGAAGGAAGATATGTGGTGTTCGTCCAGAATGCGTTCGTCGCCTATAACGGCAATTACGGTGCGTTCTACGCCGTACAGCGGCACGGGCTGCATCCCCTTAGATTCAAGTTCTTGAATCAGGCGTGCAACCTTGCTTTGTTCGGTGCCTTTTTTCATTACTATAATCATATTTTTGCTTGTTACCGGTTTACGAAATGTTTGAATAAAGATAGTGCCTTCTTTGATTAAAGAAGAATCTCTTTTGTGTCACGTTTTTCCTCCTTTTTGTGCCGCTTGATTTTAACATCTTTTTTGGGGTTAAGTAATATTAAAAAATCTCCTCTTGCGTATTTGCGTGAGGAGTTTTGCGGATTTCTTAAATCAAACTCTCACGCAGAATTAAAAGTAGAAATAAAAGAAGCCCCAATCAGCTTGGAAATTTTTGAGTTCTAGTTGGCTTCTTTCAGTTATCATTTGCGTGAGCTTTTTAAGCGTGCTAGATTCTACTTTGTATCCGATAAAAAGTCAAATTTATGATAGACACACACGCTCATTTAATGTTTAGAGATTTTCAAAGAGATCTCTCTGAGGTTCTAAAACGAGCGGAAGAGGCAGGTGTTACAGACATTATCAATGTGGGCTGTTCCGTTAAGGATTCCAAAGCATCTTTTGAGATGTCAAAGCAACATAAAAATTTATACGGGACGCTGGGCATCCACCCATATGATTGCGCTCACGTCAACGATGAATTGATGAGTAAATTTCTTGATCAAGCTAAGGCAAATAAAAAGATTGTCGCTATCGGAGAATGCGGTTTGGACTATCACCGCGAGCACGACAAAGAAGACCAAAAACGTGCTTTCCGTATGCAATTCGTGCTC
>JAHKBB010000019.1 GCA_018826445.1 Patescibacteria group bacterium
ATACAATATACAGATGAAGATATCACACAGGCGCAAGAATGGGTTCGCGTGAAATTCCAAGGCAAAATGATTTCAAGATTGACGATGATATTGACTGAAAATCTTGGAAAATTCGTATCCATGGAACAAATCTCAAAAGAATTTCCAAACGCCAGAAGAAATTTTCTGTCCACATACATATCACGTTTGAGAAGAAAGCTCATACGCGAAAAAAGCCTCTATGTAATCGAGAAAGAACGCGGCAGATACAAACTTGTTATTAAAAATCGACTATTGCGATGGACAATTAAAACATCGCAAAACGAACCCGTATGCAAAAAAGCGCTCGAACATTTAATAATGGCGCCGCTTGGAACGCAAATTAAAATCGTTGACTGGCAAAATACGATCACAAAACAATTTCCGCAGACAAAACCGGAAGAAATTACGGAGAAAATAAACCGATTGATAATTGAAATTTGCACCAAAACACAAGAAAACGAATTCAAGGCAGTAGCAAAAAAAGGCATGATTGCCTTATATGAATCAAATAAAATTCCGCCGGAAGAATCGATAACGGAAAATGTCGGAAAATTTGACGAACAAAAAATGCATGTACGATTCCGGGCGCGCGCGTTAACTGATTATTAAAACAAGCCCTGCGCCTTTAATACAATTCTTTCATATAACATTCCTCGCAATAAACAGTCTCCGGTCCGTTCCCGCCATAGCGGGACCCCGCTGCGGCGGTGTCCGGAGAATATGTCGTCGTAATTTTCTTCTCACATTTCCCACATTTTCGTTCCCAGAATTTTCTGGGATTCCTTTGATGGAAACGATCAAGGTGGCGCTGATCGTGCCAACGTCTGGGAAGCGGTATGCGCTGACGCCTATAAAACTTCAACTCTTGTGGAGTAATTTTGAAAAGTTTACCGGTCGCCTCGCATTTAATCGCTGAATCTAAAATATCATCCGAAACATCATCAATATTGTCCGGGAGATCGGCCGCTTCAATCACATTGTCAACTTTTGGGGAAGGAACCTCGTAATCATCCCACTTAAACCCCCCTTTAAGCGCCTGCTCCTTGGTCAAAGGATAATACATCTGAGCAGTGGTCTTGTTGTAGCCATGAGGAGAGATATTTGAAGGGAAAAATTCACCCCACTCTCCCGTGGAACACCCCGCTGTGGCGGGGTTCTTCATATGTTCAATGATTTTTGGGACAAGCTCTTCATATTCTTTTTTCGAATACTGCTTATTAAGAACACAATAGGAAGCCCCTTGCATACTTGTACACCCAAAACAATTCTTTGAAGATTCCATGTACCAACAATAGATTAAATCCGAAGCATCCATCATGGCATTATCACAAAAAAGTAAATGATAACTGTTTTCACCACAAATCGTACATTCGTAGGACTGTTGAATATTCGTGCCAAATTGGTTCACGTCGTAATTATTCTTCGCCCCAAGAACCAACTGATAGCAGTACTTCCCGCCCTCAACATCCTCACAATCAAAACTGTAATAAAGATCTTTGCAATGATTTAAATGATTTCCAAAACAATTCACTAAATTGTTCCCCTGAAATTCCTTAAATATATGCTTTTTCTCCATCCCCATTCTCTCCTTTTTGTACTGCTGATACTGCTTATGTGAACCTGTATCGACCTCTTTCATCCGTTTTTGATATTCCTCTTTGGTCAATTTCTCGTTTCTAAAACAATACCTCTGATTCCGAAGGCCGACACAAAGGAAACAATCACTACATCCTATACAATCCCGCAGGAATGCACTCGTATTACACGTATTACAATCCTGACAGCACGTAAGACCATAACACTTGTGGACATCCACGCAATCATAACAAAGTTCACTATGAAGATTGTAAAATCCGTCAACACAAAACAGATTCTTCTTGAAACCATAACCATAGTAACAATCCTCACAAAAATCCGCGTGCATTATCAAATAACAATTCTTTGACCAGCCCGCATAATGAATATAATCAGAGTTCACGCAATTTCCCTGACTATTTAATGCAAGCGCCGGAACACGTCTCCAAAGTTCGGCAATTTGTTCAAAAAACGGTCTATTGAAGTCGAAATCCTGTCCATAATCCCGCGAATCCCATTTCTCACTATGCCAACAGTCTCTACAATACACAGAACGCTTGAGTTCTGGAGAATACCCACTCAATGTGTACTTCTTGCACATATCACACTTTCCCGGATACAGATTTCTCTCATTACAAATAGCGAGTCGCCTTTGCTGTCGGCACTCCGGACAATAATTCGGCGCGGGAATTGCACACTTATGGCCATCAAAAACAGGAGAAATACTGTCGTAAAACTTGAGATCATCATCCGTGACCTCAAAAGGAGTCGAGCATTTGGCGCAAGTCTTATTCACAAGAGAAGTCTAGCACTTACCAGGCCCCTTTTTCAATTCCGGAATTAAAAATCCAATTGACACCGAATATATAAAAAGTATATAATTATTATATACAACATATAACTCAGAGAACGATGAAATCCATATTAATAAAAGTGGATGACAAAATTAAGGAAGAGCTGAACACAATACGTGAAGAAGAGGGGCTTGGGACACAGACTTCAACAGTAACGTATCTCATAAAGTACTACTTCCTCACAAAAAGATCACAATTGGACACAAGTATCGCAATACTGAATAAAATTCTGGACAAATTGGATACAAAAAATCTATCACCGATAGAAGAACAACTAAAGTCATTGTAGATGAAGATTCTAATTGTTAAGCACTTTTTCAACCAAGCAAAAAAGAAACATTGAGTGAGAAAGAACTCGAATTTCATTTCAGAAAAATATTAGAGGAAATGGTCGAAAGATTTAGATAAATCTCTCCCGAACCTTCATCCACAACATAAAATAAAGCATCGTTACCGCATACGCAGCCAGGGTTCCAATCCATATTCCATACTCGGGAAAAGTTAGCGCGGAAATATACGCATATAGTATGAATCCGGGAATTCCGGGTAAGAACAGTGACTTTGCCACAGAAGAAATAGCTCTGCCCCCCTGCAAAACATGATAAATAAGAAAAGTTGCTGTATACGAAGCCGGAAATGCCGAAAACATTCCGCCCCAAACATTTCCTAGAGTTTTTGCCAAAAACACGACAGCAACAATAATCACGCCTCCAATGAGAGAACGTATAAGAATGTGATTGAAATTCATTGGATAAACCTTTAACTCAGACACTTGAGGAAGTTTCCTGACAATCAAATACATTAAAGTGACAACAGGAACGGCGTATAAAATAGAAATGCCAAAACTAGCCGGCGGATACTGAATGAGAAGATACGCAAGCACTCCCCAACCGGCATATGCCCCGACAAAAGCGGGAATAATTCCATATCGAGCCAGAAGCGCGAAAATTACAACAAATACATACACAGCAGAGATTGCGGCGGGAATAACACGAACCAAATCCGGGATATCACCCGCCGTCTTCGTTAAACCAACAAAAAATATCCCCAAGGCCATAGTGGTCGGAACGGTGAGAACTATTCCCCTCCACTTCAAAGAGACCCTCTCAGCAATCAAAGTCTGCAGAGCTATTAAAAGCCCTCCGGCAACAAACGACGTCAGTAATTGAATCTCAAATAGCATACAGGAGGATTATACTAGACATCGTACGAATCCAAAACTTGAATAATTTCATCCAAAACATACGAAGCGTGTTCAAGCCTCTTTTCTCTAAACTTCCTCTTTGCAAAACCATCAAGCATCGCATCCATGAGCACAGCCCAAACTTCATCATATTTCTCATTTGTAATGCCAAGAATTGCACGAACTTTTGCAGACCCCTTATTCATTAAAATATCCACAAAAAACTCGATATTCTTCACAACGAGCATAACAACAAGACCGGAGTAAATAACAAAGTTATCTTTTATAATCTCCCATTCTGCCTCCTTCTGAACGTTGAGTTCACTCTTCAGACCCTCATATCCTTTGTCCAAAAAAAGCCTGGAGAGCTCCTGCTCTCGACCGTTTACGTACCAAGACATGACCTGATCTGCGTAAGTGAATAACATCTAACCTAATTAAATATAGGATAGAGATTATACTTATTTTTTGAGAGTTGTCAAGGACTAATAACAACCCCTGCTCGCATAGGTCAGAGTCGTCTCTCCTTTCTTACCGACAGGCACAGTGAACTTGTATTCATTTGCATTTTCCTTCTCGTAATCGTGAGTTGCCTCAGTGATTTCCACACTTGTGCCATACACGTGAGCAATGACTTTCACAGAGACATCCTCGTCCTTTTGGTTGCGAAGTTCTACTTCTTTTTTGGTCAAGGTACAACGCTTTCCAAAACTCAGAATCGCGCCTTCACGATCTGTAGCCAGAGTACGAGCCTCGACTGCTATATCAAATGCATTTCCAAGGAAAACACGAATCTCTTCTTCCTCCGGGGTATGATCTATACGATCTTCTCCAATAAATTGAAGCTGACCTTCCGAATCGGTTTTATATATTCTCATAACACCCGCGGGAAGCGGCATACCAAGCCCCTTCTCCTTCTTATTTTCAAGAGAAACAACCACTCGCACTTTGTCGTAACTCTTTTCCTCATCATATTCAAATTCTTTCACTACGGGGACGGAAGCGGCATTCAGCAATGAAATCTGCTTCTTTTGATTGTCTTTTAAATTAGTAAGACGCCCAAGGCTGTAAATATGATATTCAAAGAAACTCTCTTCCTGAAATCCACCACCACCAAAACCGACACCGGTTGACTCCTCAATATCCATCATTGGCATATCACGATACGTCTTCGACTCCTCAACCCTGTGAACCTCACCCGCTATGAGTTTCAACTTTGCATTTTCATAGGTGGCGCCGGAAGTGTTGTCAATGGTCGCCCAACCCTTCAGATCGAGCCCATCGTCGGTTTGATTCACTTTCGCGACATAGTCAGCTTCCCAATTAAATCCGCCCGTAAGATAGCTTGTCTGCGTCCTGTGGGCTCCTCCACGACTGGCGTCTATCCCCCAAACCAAAGTCGGCTTTGAGATAAGACCGTTTGGAAGCTCCGGAAATTCAATACTCTTTATATCACTCAGACTCACAACTCCGGATCCGGTATCAATCATAATCCCGCCAAGATAGCTCAAGAGCTTTCCTTGATACTCTTTCACGCTGTCCCCAACCCCTGAATACACTTTGATATCCTTCTCTAAATACTTCTCGAGAATCTTGTTTTGCGAAACAAGATCATACTCGTAGTTCTGCTCAACAACTTCCGTCTCCTTGTAGTCTAAATCATGGAATATAACGGTTTCCGGCTGTATTCGCGTTGGAACTCCTTTAAACTGGACTTTGTTAAATCCTTTGTCGAAACTAAGCTCCCTGCTGTCCTTCACCAAACCAAAATCCTGATTGTACACAGTGACTTCATATCCGTTTGAATATTCCTCCTTTTTTACAGCTTTGTCTTCACGGGATGTTGGAACCCCAACGGATTCCTGCAAAAATACTTCCGGAGTTTCAGCGGAAACTTCATAGTCATATTCCAGACTGCCGGCCTCTTCCATATCAGCGGTACCTGTATCCCGCTCCCCATTGAAATAATAGAAATTCAAATAAACCGGCACACCGACAATCAGTAAAACACCAATCAGAATAAGTAAGAATTTAATAAACCTTCCCATGAGCTTTGAGGTTATGTAATAATGCAATCCCCATTGTATCAAAAAATGCTACAATTCAAACACGATGACCAAATACGCAGAAATCGGATTTCAGAGAAAAGTGGGTTTAAGAGATTCACTTACATACAAAATCCCAGCCGGAGCAAAAACCGGAAGCCTCGTCGAACTCCCTTTGCGCAACCAGAAAACTCACGGACTTGTAATACGAACGAGTTCAAAGAAACCCGAGTTTTCCGTTCGCGAAATTACCGGCGTCGCTTCTGAAAATCTGTTGCAAAAATGGCAAATAGATCTGTTG
>JAHKBB010000020.1 GCA_018826445.1 Patescibacteria group bacterium
CGGAGAACCACAACAGGATAGTTCCACTTTGTGACACACATCACAAAATTGCACACGCCGGGCTGGTCGGGAACGAGCATGAACCGGCGGCCGAGTGGAGGATTTGCAACACACCCAACCGCGCAACCAAAAAGTTCGGAATTGATCAAAAGGTGATGCGGTATCAGTTACTGTGAATTTTACAAATCACGTTTGCGAGTTTCATAAAAAACGAAGTATAGTTAGTGGGCCATGAACATAAAACCTGTTAAAACGGCGCTGATCAAACCCGGGGAAAATATCTTTGAGGTCTTCACCGAATCCGTTAAGAAGCTCAAGGAAGGGTCGGTAATAGTGATTTCTTCGAAGATCGTAGCATTGCAACAAAATCGAATAATCAACGCGAAGGATTTCAGGAAAATGCTGCAGAAAGAGGCGAAATATGTCTCAAAAAAAGAAACCGCAAAACATATCCACCTAACTTTTACAAATGGCATTCTCATTCCGAACGCGGGCATAGACTTTTCGAACATTGAAAAGGGGAAAGCGATTCTTTGGCCGAAAAATTCACATAAAGCGGCGGAGGAATTTATGAAAAAAACAAAACACCATTACAAAATAAAACACCTCGGAGTTCTCATAATAGACTCCAGATGCCAAATGGCCAGAGAGGGAACAACCGCCATAACTTTAGGATGCGCGGGAATTGAAGCGGTGAGCGACGAAAGAAAAAAGAAAGATCTCTTTGGGAATAAGCTGAACGTAACAAAAATAGCGGTCGCGGACAGTCTGGCGACGGCCGCGCATATCGTAATGGGGGAGTCAAAAGAACGAACTCCATTCGCGATAATAGAAAATGCGCCGGTGAAGTTCGCAAACAGATCCGAAAGATTGACAATTTCTCCAAAAAAATGTCTGTTCAGAGAACTTTACCCTAAAAAACTTCTGTGATAAAATGCACCCCGAACTTAAAATGTTCAAATGTCACATCATTCTTCAGCCTTTGATATCGTTGGACCGGTAATGGTAGGTCCGTCGAGCTCCCACACGGCGGGAGCGGTCAAGCTCGGGCAAATTGCCAGGGCTATTTTTGATAAAACTCCGGACAAAGTGACATTCGTTCTGCATGGATCGTTTGCAACCGTATACAAAGGGCATTCGACAGACAAAGCCCTGCTTGCGGGAATAATGAAATTCAAAACGGCGGATCCGCGGATCAAAAATGCGGACAAAATCGCGAAGCGGAAAGGGATAAGGTACGAAATAAAAACAGAAGACCTCGGGATAGGATACCACCCGAACACGGTTAAGATTGTCTTGGAAGCGAAAGGGCGCAAAAAAATGTCCATAATCGGATCTTCATTGGGAGGAGGAGAGGTCGAGGTAAAACGAATAGATGATTTTGACGTGGACATTAAGGGTGTTGCGGGTAAATACTTCACTCTCGTCATCGCGCATAAAAACGTCCAGGGAATGATTTCGAGGATGACATCGTACGTTTCCGGGAAAAGAATAATTATCGCGAGCATGCAGTCCGCGCGTTTGGAAGCGGGAGGAAGACAATTAACAATCCTCAATTGCGACTCGCCATTAACATTAAAAGAAGTCTTGGAAATGGAAAAAATCCCAAATGTATATTTCGTTAGAACATTACACAAAATAGTATGAAGCACACATTTACCACAGGTAAAGAACTTTTGAAATTCACAAAAAAGCACAAAGTGAATATCTCTGACGCAATGCTTCTATATGAGATTTCGTACAGCGGGAAGACGGAAGAATGGATCAAGGATCGAATGTTGAAAAGATACGAGATTATGAAGGCGGCAATTTACAAAGGCGTTAAATCGACAAAGAAATCAGCGAGTCATATGTCCGGAGGAAATGCAAAAAAAATGTTCAAAGAGATCAAAAATTCCAAGAAATATTTTCTCAACCGCCTAGCCCTAAAAGCGATTTCATACGCTATCGCGACAGGCGAAACAAACGCATGTATGGGTAGAATAGTGGCCTTTCCGACAGCAGGAGCTTCGGGAGTTGTCCCAAGCCTTCTCGTGGCCCTGGAAGAAGATCAAAGACTGAGCAAAGAAAAAATCTTGGATGCACTTTTTAACGCCGCCGGAATAGGGCTCATAATAGCGGAAAACGCAACACTAGCGGGCGCAGAAGGCGGATGCCAGGCGGAAATCGGTTCAGCGGCGGCCATGGCGGCCTCCGCAGTCACAGAAATCCACGGCGGCACACCGGAACAATGCTTAAACGCAGCAGCCCTCGCCTTAAAAAACATGCTCGGCCTCGCCTGCGACCCAATCGGCGGCATGGTCGAAGTTCCCTGCATCAAAAGAAACGCATTCGCGGCAATGTACGCGCTAACAGCTTCCGACATGACGATGGCCGGCATCGAAAGCTACGTCCCATTTGACGAAGTTGTAGTCGCAATGAGAAATATTGGGAAACTCATCTCGTCAAAACTCAGAGAAACAGCAATGGGCGGTCTCGCCGTCACAAAAACAGGTGAAAACGTAAAGAAAAAACTTGGCTTCAAAGAAAATGGAAACTAAACAATTCAAAATAGCGGTCCTCGCATCGACCAATGGCACTGACCTCCAGGCCATTATTGACGAAATGAAAGCGGGTCAAATGCCCGGAATAGAACTCGCGGTCGTTATAAGCAACAAAAAAGACGCATACGCGCTCGCTCGCGCTCGCGCCCAGGGCTACAAAACGGTATTCATAGACCCGGAGGGTAAATCCCGCGAAGGATTCGACATAGAAATGGCAAGAATCCTTGAGGAAGAAGGTGCGGATCTAATAGTCCTTGTCGGCTACATGCGAATCTTAAGTTCAGAATTTGTTCGCAAATTCCCAAAGAAAATAATAAACGTACATCCGGCCCTGATCCCAAAATTCTGCGGCGAAAACTTCTTTGGGAACTCAGTCCATAAGGCTGTCCTGGAAGCCGGCGAAAAAGAAACCGGCATGACAATCCATTACGTGGACGAAGGCGTGGACACAGGCGAAACAATTCTCCAAAAGACCTGCCCGGTAGAGAAGAACGACACGGAAGAAACCCTCAAAGCAAAAGTCCAAGCACTGGAAAAGAAGTGGTATCCGGAGGTGATACGGATGCTGGCGGCGCTTAACCCTTCCTCCACTTCCAAAAGTACTTAAGCGCGCTATGGTTGTGAATCCAAAAGACTTTTTTTGTGAGCAAGCGCAGAACAGAACCCTGACTCAAACGTTTGTGATAGTGGAGAACCTGAGTTTCCGGGAAATAAACAATCTTGTGCCCCTTTTTATGAATCTCCCTGCACAAATCAAAGTCTTCCATGAATAAAAAGTATCTTTCATCAAATCCTCCAACTTGTTCATACACTTTTCGCGGGATCATAAAGCACGCGCCAACCAGTAAATCCACCTCACGAGTCTGTGTATAATCGGCATCATTCATCACATACTTCTCGTACATGCCTTTAAACGGCGGAATTTTCTTCAGGAAAGTGCGTTTCGCGATCAAAGTAAGATAATTCATGTGCCTGCGACATGAATCCTGGACAGTTCCATTGTAATAAATGAGTTTTGGACCAAGAACACCCGTGTCTTGGTGCTTTTCCATGTAATCAACCATCTTTTGCAATGTATCCGGCTCAACAAAAATATCCGGATTCATAATGAGAATGTATTTCCCTTCCGCGTTCTTCGCGCCAAGATTATTTCCCCCGCCAAAACCGAGATTTTTGTTGGATTTAATGAGCTTTATCTTTCCATCCTTGTAAGCTTTCTCCAAAAATTCCAGACTTTCGTCGTGAGATGCGTTGTCCACAAAGATAATTTCGAAATCAAAGCCGCATTTGCTTTTTTCCAAATGCTCCAAGCACATGCGAGGAAAATACTTCGTGTTGTAATTTACGATAACACAACTGACTTTAGTCATTTCCTTTTAATTTATCTTGCATTTCTTTTCTGGAATCCGCGTCCACTCTGAATGTGTTGTCCTTCGTCTCCAACTGCCACTTTCCGTATACGAATTTTTCATCTTCCACGTCTTCGTTCAAAAATATTCCGGCCCCTATAAAACAATCATTCCCGACCTTTACACCCGGCATAAAGCTAATATTCACTCCGGCACGCAAATTTTCGCCTGTGACAAGCCCAAACTTATTTTTTCCGCAATCCACTTTTTCATCCTTTATATTTACACTAATATTTTTCTCATCCAGCCGAAGATTCCCGGTCACGCAACCGGCCCCGAACGAATTATTCGGGCCGATAACGCTGTCGCCGATATAGTTTGAATGAGTCCACACCTGCGGAGAAAGATAGCTCCGCGCAATTTCGGTGGAATACCCAACGACACAGTCCGCGCTTATATGTGAATCGCGAACCAGAGCGTTGTTTGCAATGACCGCATTCTTTCCAATGTAACAAGGGCCGTTCACAACGGCATTTTCAAAAATCTTTACCCCGTCTTCAATAATAACATCACCTTTCACAGTTGCTTTTTTGGAAATTTCCGCGGTTTTTGAAATTCTTTTATCCGCCTGGTCAAAAAGCATCTTCCATACCCCAAAAATATGCCAAGGATACTTTATCGGCTGCCACCGACCCTTGTATTCCAGAACCTTTATCTTTCTGTCATTTTTGATCAATTCATCAATCGCAACCTCGTATTTATCATCGTTTTCGCTCTCAACTTCTTCCAAAAACGCACAAAGTTCCATAGGGTTTTTCCAAAGATGAATAACAAGATTTACAAGATCACTCGGCTCATTCCCTTCACCGGGCTTCTCAACGATCTTTAACAAAATATGATCATCACCGGCAGCTACATAACCTCCCGGGAAATAGCTGTCAACCTTCTTCGCAACCATGAATCCATCAATCCCTTCCTGCTCTTGAGAATGTTCATTCACAAGTTTGAAAGCGCCCACTTCAACCACGTCATTTGAGCTGACAACGAGAATCGGCTCATTGTCCTCGATATGATCCTTCGCCGCAAGGACAGCGCCAGCCATACCCGCGTCCAAATCCTTTTGCTCCACACACTTGATATTGTACGGACATTTGTACGAAAACTCCTCAACCTGCTCGAGGTTGTGCCCTCCGCAAACAATGACAAAATCACCGAATCCGGCCTTATGAAGCGTATCCAGTTGATGTTCAATAAGCGGTTTTCCCAAAAACTCAAGGAAATTCTTGTCCTTTATCGGCTTCATTCGAAAACTGCGCCCGGCTGCAAGTAAAACTACTTTCATAACGGTTGAATTCTAGTGGAACTGGAAGAAAACCTCAAGAATTACCTGAATCTATATGTCCGGTTGTTGAATACCTTACACAAAACCGGCTTGACAAAATACGCAAAACAACCGTAGAATTTTGTTCCCAGCAGTTAACACAACTCAAAATGCCAGAGTACCAAGGTGAAGAAAGGCGACTGGTTGATCCGAAAAGAAACAAGCTGTCTTTAGAAGCCCATGCCGCCAGGGCTCTAAACAGATTTGGCGGCCCTGATGCTGAAAACCTAGACACCGCTGAATTCACCGAAGGGGACGAGATGAGAGACAAAATACGAGAATTGATCTCGCCGGCGGTAGAGCCGGATAAAGCCGAACGATCCGCAGCCCCTCAAATCCTCACCCGCACAACCTCGCTCGACGCCCAAGCCCGTAAATATGTTGAAAATCTGGTCGGACACGCGGAATACGGATACTATCTCGCGCATAATGAAATTACCGACGGTGATCTGTACGATCCCGAAGAAGAAGAAGTGATCAAAGCTCCGACCATAGAAGAAGTAGCGGCAATCCTGCAAAACGGCTTGACGCCGGAAGAGGTGGAAGCAATAAAGAGGCACATAAAAGTCCCCGGACTTGTCATGGAACCTCAAAATCTCCCATGGCGAAAATTCATAGCCAATCTGGACACCGGAACGAAAAACAAGAAAGATACATTTGTCTCGGATGGCAGGAATCAAGAATTTGATCGTCAGGATCAAGCCTTGGAAATTCAAGAAACAAGTAGAGTTACAGATTGGAAAGTGGGAATAGCGGAAAGAAAGAAAGAGCCGGACAATAAACAGGGATTGTTGAGGGACATAGTCACAAATTGGGAGCAAAGCGAAGAAGCGCGACTTCTGCAGCTGGTGACACCGAAACTGTACGCAATCCTTCAGAAAGGAGCGCTGTTATCAGGCGATAAGAAACCCTTGGATAAGGACGGCTGGAGTATCTTGCAGCGCGCGGACAAACCCCAAGAGGGCAGAAGCCGAATAATCGACCTTGACGGTCTTGTTTCGGGCGGCAACTATGGTTGGAACTTTTGGCCCGAATTCCGGATCGGCTTCTCCGGCTATAATCCCGAGAGTCACTGCGCCCACACTCAATTGCGGTACGCGGTGATGAAAAATGCTTGAGCTTTGGAATTAAATTTTTGAGCTCCGGATTTCATCTTCCAGGAATATAACCACCTCCCGCTTGAGCAATTTTCTCATTTTTTTAAAACTGTCAAACGGCAAAAGAACATTGAGATCC
>JAHKBB010000143.1 GCA_018826445.1 Patescibacteria group bacterium
CCAGTATCCATCTTTTGGCAATGAGCACTCCAACTTCCACCTTTGCTTTATCCCTTGGCTTCCGGGGTCTTGCGGGCACCACGGCGCAGCCGTAATGCTCTGCCATATCGGCATAGGTAGGATTCACTTCCGGCTCGTACTTGCAGGCTTTGCTGACGCCGCTCTTCAGATTATCCGGTTTATGTGCCCTTCCTGATTATGTGGCCATTATTTTGATCTGTGGTTTGGGTTAATGACCTAAGGAGCGAAAGTGGTAACATAATTCTTTTGTATAGTTCTCCCGTCCAAGTTTGATTTACTCAGTTCCGGTGGGATAATCTCATGACATCTTTAAAAATAGGAGGTGGTTCCATGCTGGAACAATACTATGTCCGCCCGGATTCTGTGGATCGCGTTCTGTCCTCATGGGTCGGAGATCCCATCGAAAGGTATGTAAAGTGGCTTGCTCAACACGGGTATGCCTCCCGAACAGTGCTAAGGCGCATCCCCATTCTGATGGAGTTTGGGGAATTTGCCCGGCGCTGCGGGGCGACGAAATTCGAGGAACTGCCCAGCCACATTGAGGCGTTTACGGTGCATTGGCTCAAAAAACATGGTCAAGGCTGTAAGAGCGACGAGGCTCGTAAGAAAGTGGAGGACGAGGCCCGGAACCCAGTGGGGCAAATGCTGGCTTTGGTAATCCCCAATTTCGCAGATAATGGTCGGCCGAGGGCGCCCGAGCCATTTCAAGATCCGGCTCCGCACTTCTTCGATTATCTGCGAAACGAGAGAGGTTTGAGAGAAACAAGTATCGACCATTACAGGATCGATCTTCGCGCATTCGAGAAATATCTTCAAGATATTGGCCTGCACAAACTCCAGGCCCTTTCGCCAGTCGTCCTAAGTGGCTTTGTAACCGATAGAAGCGATGGATTGTCCAAAACAGGTCTCAAGAACCGATGCGGCGTGTTGCGGGTATTTCTACGATATCTTTACCGTGAGCGAGTCGTGCCAAGAGATCTGAGCAGCACTGTGGAATCTCCTCGCGTGTATCGTCTATCGAGCATACCGCGCTCTATCACGTGGGATGAGGTTTACCATATGTTGGAGGCAGTTGACCGCCGGACGCCTGTTGGCAAACGCGATTATGCCATACTGCTCATGTTAGTAACCTACGGACTAAGAGGAAGAGAGATCGCCGCTTTAACCTTGGACGATATTGATTGGCGAAGAGAAAGGCTTCGTATCCCTGAGCGGAAGGCTGGCCATTCGACGGCATACCCTCTGTCCCCCATCGTGGGAGAAGCAATCCTAGATTATCTGCGGCATGGTAGACCCCAAACCTCTGACCACCACATCTTCTTCCGAGTCCTCCCTCCCTGCAGACCCATGACTTTCAGCGGCGTGTCCAGCCGGGCATCTCACTACCTTCATAAGGCCGGAATTCCCGTCAGTAGGCCGGGGTCTCATACCCTTCGTCACACCTGCGTGCAACGACTTGTGGATGCCAGCTTCTCCCTAAAAGCCATCGGAGACTACGTCGGACATGAAAGGGCAACATCAACGCAGATATACGCCAAGGTTGCGGTGGACGCCCTCCAAGAAATCGGGGCCGGCGTAGGGGAGGAAGTTCTATGAAATCAGTTTGGAATGGCTTCCGAAGCCCGCTGGCGGAAGGGATCCAACATTTCCTCGCTTACAAGCGTGCCCTTGGCCAGAACTTCTGGACTGAAGAAAAGGCCCTCCGCTTGTTAGATACCTTTCTGGTCCAGCAGAAAGTGCAAAGCATTGAGGACATCACTCCAGAGGTTATTGAGGCTTTCTTGGCCTCCCGGCCTCGAACAAGACCTCGAAGCTATAATCATCTGATCAGTGTCCTTCGTCGACTTTTCAATTGGTTGATAAAACATTCCTATTTAACTTGCTTTCCCTCACAGATGCAAACTCGGCGAGAGAACTCTCCAAGGACTCCCTTTCTGTTCACGCCCGATATGGCACGGAAGTTGCTGGCCTACGCAGGGAGTTTGAAGGACCGATCACATGCTCCCCTGCGAGGTCCTACCTATCGGGCCATATTTGCCCTGCTTTACGGTCTTGGCCTTCGGGTTGGCGAGGTTTCGCGGCTTTGTATGAAAGATCTGGATTTTGAGCGGTCACTGCTGGTTATTCGGCAAACCAAGTTTGGCAAGAGTCGCCTTGTTCCCTTTGGGCCTCGCATGAAAGAACTTCTCAGGAGATATCTCGAGGCACGGGCAAGGAAACATGGAGTGCCCCTGCCAGAGGATCCTGTTTTTACCTTTGGCCGTGGCCGCCCCATACACCCCGGCAGCATCAGCCAAACGTTTCATCTCCTGATTCCCCACCTTGGAATACAGGTGCCCGGTGGAGTGTCGCCTCCTCGCGCCCACGATTTAAGACACTCCTTTGCGGTGGGCACCCTACTCCGTTGGTACCGGTCAGGCATAGACCCAGGAACGCGCCTACTCAACTTGGCAACTTTCTTGGGTCACGTCGATCCGAATTCAACGGCGGTCTACCTTACCATTACACCGGAGCTGCTTCAGGAGGCTAATCATCGTTTTGAGCGGTTTGCGGCCTCTGCCATTCAGGAGGTATCACAACCATGAGTACCGCGGACTTGGGTCGTATCACATACTCTTTCTTCATAGACTACCTTACCATTCAAAAAGGATTACGTCCGGCGTCCATAAGGAGCTACCGAGATACTCTTCGTCTCTTCCTGCAATTTGTGTCATCGGAGGCACGGCGTAAGATTACTCGCCTATCCCTTCAAGATTTGACTTTTGGGAGGGTCAAAGAATTCCTCCAGTATCTTGAAAGAGACCGGGGAAACCATATTCGAACCCGCAACCAGCGCCTCGCAGCCCTGCATACCTTCTTCGAGTATGTCTCCAACAGGATTCCCGAGATGCTTTCGGTCTCCCAACAAGTAGCAGCCATCCCCATGAAACGGGCGGCTCCAGCTGAAACAACTTTCTTGGAGCGCGATGAGCTCTCCTCACTTCTTGCACATTTGCCCTCTGAAGGACGCTATGCTCTCCGGGAGCGTGCGCTTCTCATGTTTCTTTATAATACGGGAGCCCGCGTTCAGGAGGTCGCGGACTTGCGCGTGGAAGACCTTGACCTTGATGCCTCGCCCCGCGTGAGGCTACACGGCAAAGGAGATAAGTGGAGAACCTGTCCCCTATGGCAGCAGACAACCAATCTGCTGAGAGCTCTCCTCGGTCATTCAGTCATAAAAGACGGATCATCGAACGCAGTCTTCGTGTCCCAGAGCGGGGAACCCCTGACCCGGTTCGGTATTTACAAGATCGTTCGCCGCCATACAGACTCACTTTGGCAGGACAACAAAGCAGCGAAGCGGCGACACATAAGCCCCC
>JAHKBB010000021.1 GCA_018826445.1 Patescibacteria group bacterium
CATACCAATAATATCCACCAATTACACATACACTATTCACTGATGTGCCAGCAAATTCAATTCCTTTTTGGCGTATTTTTCGTCTATCTTCCCCATCTTCACTTTCTCTTCCTCCAGAATCTCAAAAATTTTCTTCTGCTCGGCTTCACCCATCCCCAAAATTATCTCAGCAAAAAATTCACTGTCATCTCCAAACATGTACGAAAACGCGGTCGACCGTGCGATAAGCTCTTTCAAACCTTTTTGTGTGAATTTTTGTTTTTGCATTTCAAACAATTATACCAAAAAACCGCCTCCTTTTCAACCCCACCACTCCTGAAAGCCTAATAATCCACAATCAAAACACCATTCAAATGGTCAATTTCATGCTGAACAACGCGCGCATTTATCTTAGAGAGCTTCAAAATCTGCTCATTTCCCTTATGATCCAAAAACTTGACGGTAATGTCACAAGCCCTGCTTATATTCAAATATTTCCCGGGCAAACTGAGACATCCCTCCTCGCAAACCTCGGTTTTCTTCGATTTCTGGGTGATTTCAGGATTTATCATTGGGATGTGCATTTTCTCAATCTGCACGACAATCACCCGAATATTCTGCCCAACCTGCGGAGCCGCGAGCCCAAGGCCTTTTTCATTAGCCACAATGTCCTTCATATCCGCGGCCAACTTCACAATCTCCTTTGAAATCACTTTCACGGGTTCGGACTTCTTTCGAAGAAACTCGTTTTTAGCGCCTGTTTGTATTTTTAAGATACTCATTTTTTCAATTCGGCTTCAATAAATTCTTGTATGTCACCGTCCAAAACCGCATCCGTATCCTTAACTTCATACCCCGTCCTATGATCTTTCACCATCTTGTATGGATGGAGCACATAAGAACGTATCTGATTGCCCCATTTTATCTCGGTTTTTCCGCCTTTTAAATCATTCAAATGTTCCGCCTGCTCCTTCTCCATCAGAATCTTAAGCCTCGACTGAAGGACAACCATCGCCCGCTCCTTATTCTGCAACTGACTCCGTTCATTCTGGCATGTCACAACAGTCCCGGTTGGAATATGCGTAATGCGTACCGCCGAGTCGGTCGTGTTCACACTTTGCCCGCCATGGCCGGAAGATCTGTACACATCAATTTTTAAATCCTTTTCATCGATCTCCACATGATCCGCCTGATAAATTTCCGGGAGAATTTCAATCAGCGCAAACGAAGTTTCCCTCGTATTTCCGGAATTAAACGGCGAAAGCCGCACTAACCGATGCACACCCGCCTCGCATCTTAAATATCCATACGCAAAAGGTCCTTTGAGAAGCACGGTCGCGCTCTTTATCCCGGCTTCCTCACCATCCGATTTATCGAGAAATTCCGCTTGGAATCCCTGTTTTTCCGCGTATCGCATATACATCCGGAGCAGCATCTCCGCGAAGTCCTGCGAATCCGTTCCGCCTGTTCCGGAATGCACACTTAGGATCGCATTGGCCCCATCGTATTTCCCATTCAAAAAGACACTAATCTCTAACTTGCGGAATTTCTCCCCAAGACTCCCAACCATTCCCCGAAACTCCTCTGCGCCTTTCGGGTCGTCCTCCGCACTCGGCAAAAGCCCGAGAAGCTCTTCGACCTCTCCCTTCATACCCTCCCAATTCTCAACCAACTCCTTCAAGTGGCTCGCCTCTCTGCTGGTACCCTCCGCCTTTCCCCTGTCATCCCAAAATCCGGGGGCTTGCATGTCCTTTTCAAGACCCGCCACCCGCGCCTTCTTCTTCGACAAGTCCAGCGATTCGATCGCTTTTTCGATCTGAGCCTGAAGTTCTTCTAGTTGTGCTTTTTCTTCGTGCATCGATTGTAAGATACAAATTTATAGCAAAAAGAACAACAACAATTCTTCTTCGTTCATTGCACTGTCCAATTTTTTAAAAGGTAAAATAGTAAAAATTTTTTACTTTTTGGGTTTTAGACTATTTTACCTTTTAAATTTTGAATACCCTATGAGTTAACACTGTAAACATTGAATTTTTCCAGGGGGAAGGTAAACTCAAGAGGTCATGTCGTACGCACGAAAAATTTTGAGCAACACATTTTCACAGATAGCGGGAAAAGCAATTTCCGCGATTATCAGTGTATTGATCATAAAGATCATCACAAACTACCTGTCCATATCAGGTTATGGGGAGTACACGATGATCTATGAATTCATCGCATTTTTCGCGATCGCGGCGGATCTTGGCCTCTTCACGATAGGAGTCAGGGAAATGTCGCGCAATGAAGAAGAAGTAAAAAAGATCGCGGGAAATATATTGGGCCTGAGGATCGTGCTTGCATTTATAACAATGGGATTAGCGGTGGCGGCGGCGTTTCTCATTCCGAAGTATCAAGGAACGCTAATTCCAATAGGTACCGCGATTGCGGCGATCACCACTATTTTCACACTGTTAAACGGAACAGTCGCGATGGTCCTCCAGCTCAGACTAAAGATGCAATGGGTTTCATTGACTTTTGTATTAGGACGACTCGCCACACTCGGATATATGGCGTACATAGTCTTCTACGGGATCCCGGAACCAAGCGATCTCGGATTTTACAACTTGCTTATCGCGGGCGTGATCGGAAACGGCCTCATGTTTGCCGCAACAACGTATTTGGCGAACAAAACGGTGGAATTAAAGCCGCAATTCGACCTGAAACTTTGGAAAAGAGTGGTAGTGGCATCGCTTCCGTACGGACTCGCATTAATACTAAATCAGATATATTTCCGCATCGACTCAATCCTGCTTTTCATGCTCAAAGATAGTAGCGAGGTCGGAATGTACGGTGTGCCAATGAGAATGCTGGAGGTCTTCACGGTCATTCCTCTCTACTTCATGAATTCGGTCCTTCCCGTCCTCACAAAAGCATTAAAAGAAAAGACGGAAAAATACAGAAGAATCATCCAGTACTCCTGGGATTTTCTCATGACAACAGCAACGCCGATAATAATCGGATCGGTCATCCTCGCGTATCCAATCGTATTTATCGTCTCCAGTCCGGAATTCCTAAGCCGCTTAAATGAAGGTTTCTACGGCTCGGATATCGGCCTCCAAATTTTGATATTCGCTCTCGGGTTCCAATTCCTCAACGTACTTTTCGCATTCATTTTGATCTCGATGAATCAACAGAAAAAGCTCCTGCTGATAAATTTTATAGCCGTACTCTTCAATATAGTTGGAAACTTCCTTGTCATCCCACAATGGGGATTTCGCGGAGCGGCATTCACCAGTGTAATTTCGGAATTAATAATCCTGGTCGGGACATACATCGCGGCAAAACATTATTTGGAGTTCCGCATCCGCCTTGGCCCAACATTCAAAATCCTGCTCTCCGGCGCGGTCATGGGCTTGTCAGTATATGGGCTCCACGAATACCTGGCGGACTCAATGAAAGCGAAAGTCGTAATACTCCTCGTCCCGGTCGGAGCGATCGTCTATATCGGAATGCTATTTATAACAGGCGCGGTCTCAAAAGATATGCTGAAGTTGCTGAAGAAGGGAGATTAATGGAGGCCTTCGACCGCGGACTTAAACGCTTCGCCTCGTTCTTTGTAATCCTTAAACATGTCGAAGCTCGCGCAACCCGGGGACAAAAGAACCACACTTCCCGGCTCGGCAAGCGCGTACGCTTCCACGGTGGCTTCTTCTAAATCTTTGCGGCGAACAATTTTCAGCGGGTTGTCACCACAGGCATTTACCAAAGCCTCCTCCAGCTTTTCCGCGGTTTCGCCAATCAGTATAACGGTTTGCAAGTTTTCTTTCGTGCAAAGCTTCTGCCCCCATTCGGTGAAATCAGCGCCTTTTTCCGAACCGCCCGCTATCAGGATGAGCGGCTCGTCAAAAGAATACACGCCGGCGATCGAAGTATCGGGGGTTGTGGAACAGGAATCGTTGTAGTATCGGACATTCTTAAGTTGGCGAATAAATTCAATGCGGTGCGGAAGGCCTTTAAAGTTTCGGACAGCATCCGCGATTTTGTTGTTGTTGACGCCCATCAGCGCGCCGACAGCAATAGCCGGCAAAACATTCTCAATATTATGCGGGCCGACAAGGCCAATTTCGTGAACGTACATTAATTTCTCCGCTTCACCGCCTTTTGCATGGTAAATTTTCCCATCTTCAACGTACACTCCGTCATACACCTTCGCTTTACTGCTGACTTGCGACAATTTCCCGTCCGTTGATCCCGCATATATGTCAAAATAAATATGGTCGCGATTCAAAATCGCAAAATCCTTCTCCGTTTGATATTTGAGCAAACTTCTCTTTGCTTCCTGGTATTCAAAAGTGTCCGCGTGATAGTCAAGGTGGTCGGACGTTACGTTTAACAAAACCGCGATATGCGGGCTTTTTGCAAGATCTTGCAATTGAAAACTGGAAAGTTCAAGTACGACGGTAGATTTTTCATTCAAATCGTCAAGGAATTCAAGCGGCGGCAACCCGATATTCCCGCCAATATGCGTCTTCTCCCCCAACATTTCCT
Source organism: Patescibacteria group bacterium (assembly GCA_018826445.1). GTDB lineage: Bacteria > Patescibacteriota > Gracilibacteria > UBA1369 > JAHKBB01 > JAHKBB01. Next base: position 4,507 of record JAHKBB010000021.1, read on the forward strand.
TTATCAATGTTGCGCATGTTCCCTTCCCCTTGGTTCCGCTCACGCCGATTATCGGACATGGACATTTTTCAAAGAAAAATTTCGTGGAGCTCGTTACAAATTTTGCATTGGCAACCTTTCCCAAAGTAATTCCGGGACTTCTGAAAACAACATCAAAATTTTCGACGCCATTCAAATATGCGGGCCCAAGCACAGTCTTCACGCCTTTATATGGATTCTTAAACCCTTCATTTTCATCTAAAAGAGTAAGATCTTTGTAACCATGCTTCAGCAAATATTCGAGAACGGATCGCCCCTCTACTCCTCCCCCAACAACCGCAATTTTCGCCCCCTTGTCCATTACTGCTGGCTTTATACCTTAAAACATGGTAAAATCTATACGATATAATGACAAAATACAATAAATTAGATGGAAACAGACAGATTAGATAAGTGGATAGGAAAAATAACCGGGGCGCAGAAAACACGTACACCACGGAGAAGACATTCCAAAAAAGACCACAAAGTACAAAAGCTCAGAATAATTCCATTGGGCGGTCTCGACGAAGTCGGGAAGAACATGACCGTCTTCGAGTACGGAGACGACATAATAGTGGTCGACATGGGCTTCCAATTTCCCGAGGAAGACATGCTCGGTGTGGACTACGTCATTCCGGATATTTCATATCTCGAAGGAAAGAAAAAGAACATACGTGCAGTGATTATCACTCACGGCCACATGGATCATATCGGCGGGATTCCGTATATTTTACCAAAACTTGGAATGCCGAAAGTTTTCGCAACCAAACTTACCCGCGGCCTCATTGAAAGAAGACTCGATGAATTTGAACTGACCAAAATGGCGAACTTAAATACGATCAATCCGGAGGAAACACTGCGTTTTGGGCCATTTACATTAAACTTCTTCCGAGTCGCGCACAGTATTCCGGATGGAGTCGGTATCTCAATAGACACGCCACAGGGAAGAATTATTCACACCGGCGATTTCAAATTCGACCCGGAACCGGCGGGAAGCACACAAAGGACAGATATAAGAAAACTGCAAAAACTTTGTCAAAAACCGATACTCGCGCTGCTTTCGGACAGCACGAACTCACTTTCGCCGGGAACGACAATTTCCGAAAAAGAAGTCGGGCGGAATCTGGAAGACATTATTAGAAAAACTCCGAAAAGATTGATAATCGCGTCATTCTCAAGTCTTATTGGACGCATACAGCAAATTATAGACTACGCGCAAAAATATAAACGCACAGTCTTTGTGAGCGGCCGCAGTATGATAGAAAACATGGCAATCGCGGAAAAACTCGGATATCTCAAAATCCCAAAAAGACTTGTATTCGACATCAGACGCACAAAGAAACACCCTGGAAATGACTCGATAATCCTCACAACCGGAAGCCAGGGGGAAGCGGTTTCCGCTCTCACAAGAATAGCGATGAGCGAACATCCGCACGTGAAACTCAAAGAGGGGGACACGGTAATCCTCTCCTCCAGCCCGATCATAGGAAACGAACGGGCGATTTTCACGGTAATAAACAACCTTTGCATGCTTGGCGCGCGGGTTATACACTCCGCGATCATGGACGTTCATACGTCGGGACACGCGAAACAAGATGACTTAACAAGGATGATCAAGCTCGTGAAACCAAAATATTTGGTGCCGATTCACGGCGAATATTTCATGCGCAAGGGGCATGCGGAACTTGGCAGTAGAATGGGGATTAAGAATGAAAATATCCTTCTCATCCAAAACGGCGATGTCCTCGAAATATTCGCCGGCAAAGTAGAAAAATCCCAAGAAAAAGTTGAAACAAACTACATTGTTATAGACGGCCTCGGCGAAGGCGATGTCGATTCTCTTGTAATCTCCGACCGCCAAAAAATGGCCGAAAACGGGGTCCTCATAATCCTTCTTACCGTCGATGGTAAAACCAAAAAGCTTCTCCAAAAGCCTTCGATAATCTCCCGCGGATTCGTTTATCTTAAAGAGTCACAGGAAGTTGAAAAAGAGGTGGGGGTGAAAGCCGAAAGGGCGTACAGAAACATCATAGAAAAGAAAAAGGGCGTAAAACGCGGCGAAATAAAAAAATACGTTCGAGGCTCCGTGGAAAAATACACACACCAAAAACTTGAACGAAAACCGTTGATCATTCCGGTGATTGATGAGGTCTAAAAATGGTGGGCAGGGCAGGGCAGGGAGGGATTTCAGGCTTATTCCACAAGTATTAAAAATAATCCTGTTTCTATTTGACAGAATACCACTAAATGTGATAAATTGCCGACCATTTTACAATTAACTCTAAAAACCATGGAAAATAATAGATGGACAGACGGCCTAACTGCGGAATTGGACAGAACAGAAAAGTTAACTGAAGACGGAAAGAGGCTGGCATTGAAAGCCGTTACAAGTCGCACTCCAATCAATGACATAGCTCTTGGCAGAGAGGCTGAAACTGATGAAGACAGAGGGGCGGTGAGAAATGGAGCACGCCAAGAAATTGAACGAATCGCCAACCTTACTATTGTTAAACCAGAGCAAGGAGTTGAAGCTGAAGCTGGCAATTCACAGGAAGTAACAGTTGAACAGGGCGAACAGGACAAAAGAGAACTGCCCCCAGAGCAAGCAGGACGAATATTAGGAGCCCTGCAAAGCAGGTTCAACGCAAATACAAATCTGCATAAGGGAATGGACTGGAAAGACGTAGAAGCGTCTTTAAAGGCAAGCCCTGAAGCTCTATGGAGCCTGGCTCAAATGGAATCCGCAGGACATGCCCCTGATGTTTATCATGATGACGAGAGTGGTTATTACTTCGGAACATGTTCATTGGAAACCCCAGAGAGTGCCAGAAATTGCATTTACGACAAAGAAGCGGCTGAATGGTTAAAAATATATCACCCAGATGTGCAATTTAACGGTAGTGCCGTAGAAATGGCTGAGGCTATGGGAATAGCGCTCATGCCTCCCGAACATTACGAGAATATTTTGCAGAAAAAAGGCAAATTTGATAAAAGTACATGGAGCTGGCTATTAACACAATCCAACATTAGGTCGACTGACCGCGCCCTCGGTGGTTCTCGCTGTGGAGACAATCTGTTTGTGGCTCGGGGCGTTGCCGGCGGTCACAACGACAACAGGGGTTGGCGCGGCACGCTAAGGGTCAACAAAGTTACGGCTTAAACTTTGACCTTTATCTTTTTTTTCTTTTCTTTTAGCTCCCTGCACCATGCGGGGAGCTAAAGTAAAAGTGACCAACTTCCTCACAAATGAACTCAAACTTACCATGCACCCAAAAAACCGACCTGTGTCCACTTTTTGGGGTACAGATCAATGGTGGGCAGGGAGGGATTCGAACCCCCGAACTCAGAGAGAACGGATTTACAGTCCGCCGCGTTTGACCAGACTTTGCTACCTGCCCATGGTTTTAAGAGAACAACCGCAGAAACTCTTTTACCATAGTATAGCATTTATACCAAGAAAAAAACTTCAATTCACCGATAGTTCGTGAAATCCAAAGGAACTTTTATACTCTCATCCCCTCGCAATTTCACTTGGACAGCTTGTAAATCATCTATCGACTTGGAAGAAACGCGCACGGTATCACCCTGAATACTGGTTTTTGTCTTCGGAAAATTATCCTTCACGATTTTCGAAATCTTCTTCGCGTTCTCTTGATCCAAAGCTTTAATAAGCTTTATCTCTTGCCTCACCCTCATTCCACCGACATCATGCATGTCCTGCCTTACCAAAATTTTCGGAGAAAGACTCCTGCCAATCATCTTTTTCAACAAAATGTCATACACGGAATCAATCTGAATATTACTCGGCGCGGTAATTTTGATATTATCATCGGAAAGCTCGATCTCAATACCCGCATCCTTCAGGTCAAACCTGTTAAAAGCCTCTCTCTTCGCTTGATCCACGGAATTCACAAGCTCCTGATAATCAAAACGAACAGCGACATCCATACTATGTTCTGAAGCCATGATTGTTTTGGTTAAGTATGACAATTCTAATTGTAATTTCCCGAAGAATCAAACCTCATCATATTTCTTTTTCTTCGAAACAATTGCAAGAACTATTAAAATCACGGCCGCCAGTTATTTTATTGTCAGAGGTGAATTAAACCGGACTCAAGCCACCGTGAGTGATCAAACAACCAAAAACGAAGTGTTGAACTTTATAGACATGTTTATTGAAAAAGTTTTGCTCTCCGAAGGTGAAGTTGGTTTTGACGACCGCCCGCTTTTAGAAACAAGCGGCCGGAATCTGGATAATGATGATGTTCTCGACGCTTGGAACCAATTTATTGAAAGCGAAAATGAAATTCAGGCACAAACCGAGGTAAAGAACCTTCTGAAAGTATTGATTAAAAGGCTCTATAACTATGGAGCCACGGTGTTTTTAACTTATTTTATGTTTGTATTTTGTTTTTCTCGTTTGAATAAAAGAAAAAAATTTGTCAGTGAAACTATTTAATTTTCTTGCGATAAATATCATGAGGCCCAATATCCAGCAAAAGAACTGTTTCTTTTTCTGCGAATGTAAAAATCACACGAATATTTTTATCTATCCTAAAAGACCATATGTTGGCGGTTTTCGGTTCCAGCTTTTCTGTATTTAAGGATGGGTGGAATAAATTATCCAAAAAAAGCGCAAATTGTTTCTTCGTTTTCTTTTTTAGCCCGCCATCAAGTTTTTCAAAAGATTTCCTGAATTGTGATGTTTCAGTAATTTCCATTTATGAAAGAGATTTTAAAAATTCTTCTGTCGAGGTGAATGTACGGGTATTTCCTTCTTTCATATCTTTTTCAGTCTTCTCTATTCTTTTGATAAATTCGTCGGTATATAGGCCGGTAGATTTTAAATCATCCACGAATTCAACATTTTTTTCGATAGGGTTAATTTCGAAAACAGGAGTTGAACGATATATTACTATAAAACGAACCCCCCTTGCGGCTTCCTCCCTGATTTTTTTGGTATTGGTTTGTAATTCTTTTATTCCGATAAGCTTAATCATAACTTTTAAGTTAATTTTAAAGACTACTTTCAGTATAACTTTAAAGGGGGCAAAAGTCAATTGTTATTTTTGTTTTGCAAAAGCCGGAAGAAAGAACTTACGCATAAACAATGGAGCCACCTCCCGGATTCGAACCGGGGACCCACCGCTTACAAGGCGGTTGCTCTACCAGCTGAGCTAAGGTGGCTTGATATAAAACCTTTTCTAGAGTGCCGTCAAATGATATTGAAATTAACTTTTTATGTCAATTTCTTTTCAAATTCGCTAGAATTCCATAGCAATGGAACTTATAGACCTACAAAAAGGCGTATCACTCAAAAACTATTCTTCATATGGAATAGGCGGCGGCGCTGACTATCTGTTGCCGGCTACAGCTACAGATCAGCTAATCGAGATTATCAAGTTGGCAAAGCGTGAAAATCTTCCATGGATTGTAATAGGTGGCGGTACAAATATTCTTTTCCCGGATAAGGGCGTCCGCGGAATTGTCATTCAAGTAAAGACTCACAACCTGGAAATAAGTGGTGAAAAAATAACCGCGGATTCCGGAACTCCACTTGCGCTTGTCGTAAACAGGTCTATCCAAGAAGGCCTGACAGGGTTGGAAAACTGGGCTGGAATCCCGGGAACTATAGGAGGAGCGGTATATGGAAATGCGGGCGTTCCAGGGTCAGAAATGAAAGATTATATCGAGTCAGTTGAGATCTACGACTCAAAATCAGATAAAACCGAAAAATTGCCATTAGAAGAAATGGAATTTTCATATCGAGACAGCGGATTCAAGAGAAACGGCAAAATTATTCTCCGCGTTACATTAAAACTCACAAAATCCGACGATAAAAAAGCAGACACAGCAAAAACCATAAAAGAACGGCTCGCAAAACAACCAACAACCCCTTCTGCGGGATCATTTTTCAAAAATCCAACGCCCGAAAAACCGGCGGGATTACTCATAGATCAATGCGGCCTCAAGGGCAAATGCATAGGTGATGCACAGATTTCAGACAAACATGCAAACTTCATAATTAACCTGGGAAATGCCACTCAAAAGGACATACTCGAACTCGCAAAAATGGCTAAGGAAAGCGTAAAAGAGAAATTCAGCATTGAACTTATACCTGAGGTGCAGATTTTTGACGAACTTGGCAATAAAACAAAACTTTGACAAAACTCTTGCACCCAAAAAAACTTGGTGATACACTGGCCATAAGGTTTAATATAAATACACACATACATAACCACTTATTGCGATGGCAAAAACACTAAAACAGTTTCTACTCGTAGCAGGTCTAATGGTAGTTGGCCTACTTTTGGTAGGGTACGCGCCAGCGGCTCTTGCGGCTATGATTGGGGCAGGCGATGCACCAGGAAACATAGTTGAAGCTACAGGTGGAGAAGCTTCTGCACGTAGTTTGATCGTAAACATCATCAACTTCTTCCTATTCTTCTTGGGGTTGATTGCTACAATCATGATCATCTACGGAGGTGTAACTTACGTTACAGCCGGAGGAGAACAGGAGAAGATCGAGAGTGCGAAGAAAATCATTATGTACGCGGTAATCGGTATCATTATCGTTCTTCTGTCATTTGCGATTGTTAACACAATCTTGCAATCCGGAACAGGTAGTGAAGCCGGTACTTAAAAATAGACTGAAATAGGAAAAATCTAAATAAGGCTCTGCTTTTAAAGTAGAGCCTTTTTAAACCTCCGACATTTCCTCTACTCGCAATTCCTCGTGCTCTTCTTCAATAGGAATTTTTGCAAGTGAGTCCTTTATCAAAATTACATTCGGGGTGATTTCTACAATATACTTAGCAGAAATAATCCTCACATCCACTCGCAAAAGCCCAAGCAGGCTCTTTGCCACATAAAGCTTTATAAGTTTTTGGGCCTTCGTATCTACCACATAATCAAAAACACGCCCCAGATACTCCCCTTTCTCCGCTTCCACCTTGTTTTTCATAATGGGAACAGCTCTCTCCTGCACCTCGGAAACTCGTAAAATATCCCCTGTGTCGCAAATATCCTCGTGATCACGTATCAAAAGATGCCTGCCAAATTTGAGAACATCTCTCGGGGCAATAACCTTGTTCCCCCTAGAGTTCGCCGTAAAAGCAATCAGGTTCCCATTCTCCGGATCCACTATTAAATCATGGACGCGGCCGACCGGCCGCGCCGAGTCCTCAATTAGTATTGGCATCCCGCATATTTCAGTGTATCTTTTTTCCACATTCAGCATTATCCGTTACAGGGTTGATTTTTTCAACCTTAGATGTAAAATGAGCAAGATATCGGGGTGTGGCGCAGTTGGCTTAGCGCGCATGGTTTGGGACCATGAGGCCCCGGGTTCGAGTCCCGGCACCCCGACCATGATCTGTACCCCAAAAAGTGGACACAGGTCGGTTTTCTTTTGTTAGAATTAATATCAATTAACAAAAGAACACATGAGAACAATCTTCTCGAGCGAACAGATCGCTCAGATGGAAAAGAATCCTTGC
>JAHKBB010000144.1 GCA_018826445.1 Patescibacteria group bacterium
GATAACGCTTTTTTTCGAGTCAAACAATATCCCTTGCCGAAAAGAGTTTCCAAATCTTTTTGAGACAAATGAACGTGCCTGGCCGATACTTCAACTGGTATTTTAACTGGCATATTAATATATTATATCCCAAAGCAATCAAAAAAACAAAATGTTGGAGGCGGAGCCTCCAACATTTTCACTGCAAGATTTTTAGGAAGATTATAAACTCTTGCCGATGTATTCGGCGAATTCGGCGAGGCGGCACGCGTAGCCCCACTCGTTGTCGTACCAAGCCAAAACCTTAACCAAATCGCCCTGAACCATGGTGCTTTGAGCGTCAATAATGGCCGAATAATCGCTGCCGATAAAATCAGAGGAAACAAGCGGCGATTCTTCGCACTTTAAATATTTATTGGCTGATTTATTAAAAACAGAATTAATTTCTTTAACATCGGTTTTTCTTCCAACCTGGCAAACCAAATCCAAAACAGAAACAACCGGAGTCGGCACCCTTAAAGCAATGCCGTCAAGTTTGCCATTTAATTCCGGAATCACTTTGCCGATGGCTAAAGCCGCTCCGGTTGAAGTCGGAATCATGTTTAAAGCCGCAGCTCTGGCTCTCCGCAAATCCTTATGTGGTAAATCCAAAATGCGCTGATCATTTGTATAGCTGTGAGCAGTCGTCATAAAGCCCTTTATGATTTTAAAATTATCGTTTAAAACTTTTGCCACCGGCGCCAGGCAATTGGTCGTGCACGAAGCCATAGAAACAATGTCGTCTTTTTTAGAATCGTAATTTTCTTCGTTCACTCCTAAGACAAAAGTCGGGATTTCTTCGGATTTGGCGGGAGCTGAAATAATAACTTTTTTCGCCCCGGCATGAAGATGTTTTTTCGCTCCTTCAATATCCCTAAAAACGCCGGAGCATTCCAAAACCGCATCAATCCCCAGTTTTTTCCACGGCAGTTTTGCCGGATCTTTTTCCGACAACATTTTAACGTTCTTGCCGATTTCTTTATCATAACGGCCGTAAACCGAGTCGTATTTGAAAAGATGGCGCAGTGTTTTCTCATCGGCCAAATCATTGATGGCCGCGACTTCTAAATTCGGATGGCTGTTCAAAATGGCCCGCAAAGCCACGCGACCGATTCTTCCGAAACCATTGATGGCGAGTTTAATCATTGATTTTTAATAACTTTACTATTTTGGCCCTGTCAAAACCAATAACAATCTGGCCGTCAATTTCAACGACAGGCACGCCCATTTGCTGTGATTTAGCAATCATTTCTTCCCTGGCCTGAAGGTCGCTCGCTACGTTGATATCTTCAAATTCAAAACCATGCTGTTTTAAAAATTCCTTTAAAGTGACGCAGTACGGGCAGCTTGGAGTTGAAAAAATTCTTATCATAGTGAGCAGGTAGAAATTTCGGCTAATTGTTCCAATGTTTTGAAACCCGACTCTTTGGTGCCGTCCGGCAGCTGCCATGTCGGCACTGAAGTAATTTGAGCGTCCTGGCATTCTTTTGTCCATTGGTCGTCATCGCCGACGCATTCAATATAATCCACGTACTGCAAAGAATCGCCGAATAAAGTTTTTTCTTTGGCGCACCAGCCGCAATTCTTAGAGCCGAAAAACTTCATGCCTTTTTCCGTCAAACATTGAGCGAAGGATTCCGAAGCAACCGCGGTCTGTTCTTCTTGAATATCGCTTCCTTCCTTTAAAACAATCCCCGAGGGGAATAAAAACTTGCCGTCTTTGGTGATATAAGATTCGTAGGGAGTCCCGTTGATTTCCAAGCTGATTTGATAAACCAAGCCGTTTTCGGTTATTGATACTAAAGAAGCCGTAGCCCCCTCTTCAATATTGTCATTAATAAAAGCAATGGTTTTGTCGCCGGCCTCTTGGATTGAAATTAAACCGGCTTGCTTTGTATAAACAAAAGCGCCGGCAATTAAAATTCCCGCCAAAACGACCGCTCCCGGTATTAAATATTTATTTGTGTTCATATGTTTTAAGTTTATCATCAAATTCATATTCCAACAAGCCGGCGTACGGTATCTCAAGGTTAATAATATCGTTTTCGGTTATTTTTTCAATATATTTGACAATGGCTCTCAAGGAATTATGGCTGGCCACAACTAAAACATTCTTGCCTTTTTTCAAATCGGCTTCAATATGCTTCCTGAAAAATGGGGTTGTGCGCCGATAAACGTCTTTCAAGCTTTCGCCTTCCGGAGGAGCGGCATCCCAGCTTCGCCGCCACAAACGAACCTGCTTTTCGCCGAACTGCTTTTTTACTTCTTCTTTATTCAAACCTTGCAGTTTTCCGTAATTTCTTTCGTTCAGCGCCTTATCTGCCGCCACCGGCAGATTTTTTTTATTTAACTCATTCAAAATCAAAGAAACCGTCTCTTTGTTTCTGCGAAGCGGCGAAGTGTAGACTTTATCGATTTCAAAACAAGCAAGTTTCTCAGCGGTTTCTTTTGCGCTGTCAATTCCCTCTTGGCACAAAGGAACATCGGTCCAGCCGGTAAACCGATTTTCTTTATTCCACTGCGATTTCAAATGCCTTAATAAAATTAATTTTGCCACGAATATTCGGGCAGTCCGATTGCCCTTTAAATTTTAAGGGAAGTCGGACTGCCATTAATTTCTTGTTCAATCATTAAAAGACGATTGTATTTTGCCACCCGTTCGCCCCGATTTGGAGCGCCGGCCATTATCCAGCCCGTGCCCAGACCGACGGCTAAATCGCTGATGAAAGAATCGCAAGTCTCGCCAGACCGGTGTTTGACAAAAACTTCCCAATCTTCTTTTTTGGCAAGTTTCGCCGCTTTAATTGTTTCTGACACCGTGCCGGCTTGGTTGGGCTTTAAAATCAAAGCGTTGCAGGCGGCTTTTTTTTGGGCGTTTTTTATCCTTTCGATATTTGTGGCAAGCATATCATCGCCGATTATATCTATATTTTCTCCTAAAACTTGCGTTATTTCTTGAAAACTTTCCCAATCATCTTCTGCAAACGGATCTTCTATGGCGATGATGGGATACTTTCTGCAAAGCTTGATGTAAAAATCAGAAAGACTCTGCTGATTAAAACTTTCTCCTTCGAAATAATATTTGCCGTTTTTAAAAATGGTGCTTGCCGCTACATCAAGAATAATCCTGGCTTCTTTTCCGC
>JAHKBB010000138.1 GCA_018826445.1 Patescibacteria group bacterium
ATCATACCTGATCTGGAAAGAATCCTGGGAAATGCCATTAAAAAAACTTCGCAACGGGGAAAAGCGATAATCACTATTTTTGGACTTCCGATAAACACGCTAATAAAAATTTACGAAGCAATAGGTGAAAAGCCGGAAAATGAAGAAGTAAAACACGCCAACATGGAAAGTGCGGTATATCATTTTAAGAAAGTATTAGCCGAGAAAATATTTAAAGAAACGGGAATCAAAATCGTTTTTGAAAAAATTGGGAAACAAAACTTTTTAATCAAATTATACAAAACAGATGTCGAAAAACGCGGCGGCGGCGATAATCTACAACCTGGCGCTGATCCGGACAGCAGCGGCAATGATGGCGATGATGGCGATTTGCCGCCAACAGCGGAGCCGCAAGAAGACAACAATGTTCCGCCGCCGGACACAGGCCTGGACAATAACGAAAAACCTGATGATGATTATTCCGCACTGGACAAAAAAAATGAAGAAATCATAATAAATATGGACGCATACGAAGAGTGGAAAACTCTCGTGCTTCCGGCAAGAAATAAAATAGAGGAAATCGTGCTTGATTTTATAGCAAGCCGCGAACCGGATAAGCACATAAGCGTTGATGAAATAATAAAATATATAACAAATAAATATGAACCGGAGGAATTTAAAGAACTCCACATGCACCCTGATGAAGAAAGACTGTATATGAGGATTCAAGGTATCTTTAAGGTACTTTATGGGAAATCGAGAGACACCAACGAACATTTCTATTTCTGCATCGATAAAACCAGAAAGGACGATATGGAACAAAAAGAAGCATGGATAAAAATTAAGCCTTAATCAGCTCCACAGCGCTAACGGCTGGCGAAAAAACAATAACTGATTTATTATAATCCCCTGTAATATTCAAATATGGAAATGCCGGCAAAAACATACGCCGAAAGCCGTTTTCCTCAAAACATACTGGAACAGCTGATCCGATTCGAAAAAGCTTTTGCGGCAATGGAACAAATAAGCGGTAAAGCCAAAGAAAAGCTGGACGCAATAACTCTTGAATTCAATGAAAAAATAAACGCCGCGCTGAACCTGCCGGCGGAAACAAAAACCGCCCCGATACGGAATTTGAACGATTCTGTAGAATATCTGGAATGGATTTTGCCTATCGCGAAAAAAGATCCAGAATCGGCAAAAACGAGATTTCTGATGTTTGCCGGAATGTTCACGGAAGAAACTAAAATATCAATACAGGATATTGATGATTGTTTTCCGGACGAATTGTCAAAAATAATAATGGCTATACGTCAATTGGTGAATGATTCTGAAATACGCAAAAGCAAGTTCCAAATCAGCAGATATTTAAATAGTAAAAGTATAAGCATAAGGCGCAATCTAGAAACATTTCTAAACATGCTGGACAAACCTTCGCAGGCGCAAAGCAGAAAAATCATGGAAATGGCGTGCCAGGGCGAAGAATCAGCGGAAATTTTAAAAATATTTGAAGAAACCAATGAACGACTGGCGGAATTATTAATCGGCATTGCGGATGAAAAACCAACACCTCGCCAAGAAATAATAATACAAACCGAACCCGGCGCTCTGAATGAAAGTCGCGAATGGGAAAGATTCACAACCATGATTACCTCATTGGAAATACACAAAGACATTATGGGATTTATAGGCACAAAACGCGCAGGCAAAAACATCGCAACAAAAGAAAGATTAATTGAATTTTTAAAATACAGAAGAAAATACGGCAGGCGCTATTCGGACGTGCAACTGGAAAACATTGTTAATAACTTTTTTAAAAAAACATGCGCGCAGAACTGGAGCGGGGAATTCAAAATAACAATGAATAATAATAACATCTCGGCTGAGATTAATAGAGAAATGTCCATAATAGATATGAAAACTCAAAACGGGTTTCCGGCGCGAATGGCGAATCTTCCCGAACGAAAAGACCAGCTCCTAGAACCATTGACAGCGGATCCGGCATACGAAGAATGGATAAATTCTGTAGCGCAAAAATACCCGAAAAACGAGGAAGCGTACAGACATATTTTAACGTATATAGGGAAATTTCCGCCCGAAACCGTAATATTTATAGAAAAAATAAAAAACAATTTAAGGCGGATGTCGGACAAAATCAAACAGACGTCCGATATAGCGCTTGGATTTTATATATTCGGCCTTTTAAAAAAATTGAAAGAAGACAGCGGAACATTTACCGTAATGGATGAGAAAGGAGATATGGGCGAGCGGACATATTTGATATATAAAACAGGGCAAACGCCGAAAAAAGAACATAAGCCGCTGAGCAAAACAACACAATCCTTTTTGAAGTGGAGGGCTGAAAAATCGGCGCGTCAAATAGAACCTGATGAAAATGAATATGATGATCCGGAACCGCTGGATTTCGATTCTGATGTAGAAGATGAGGACGAAAATGAATTGTAAATATGTTAAAAACCAGATAGAAACATGAACCAACCAAATACAGAACTTCAACGTGAATTCGAAGATTTATGCGACAGCCTAAAAAAGGCGAATTTAACAAGGCAGTTTCGAGAAAGAATAAAAGGATTGAATATCGCCATTACTAAAACACCGGCTGAAACGGAAAATCCGGAAAAAACCGAAGAGATAAAAGGAATGCTTGAAGATTTCAAAAAACAAATAGAGATGGCTCTGGATCCGAAAATAGAACTGAGCGAAGACGAAAAATATGTTTATAAAAATTTTTCCGCGCCTGATGAGCGCGAATTCATGCTGTATCTCATAAAAAATATCGGGATAGAAATCAGTTTGCAAAAAGCATCGGAAGACACGGGATTCTCTATAAAACAGTTGTACGATTTGAAAAAACGCCTGAAGAAAAAACTCGCGGGAAATGACAACTATAAATTTATAATGGCAACAGCTTCGCTCAAACACGGTATCCTCAAGCTGATAAGAAGATGTGAAGAAAATGAAGAAATACAATATACAGATGAAGAT